>CAYPCK010000469.1:0-2565 GCA_964409185.1 uncultured Anaerolinea sp.
ACAGGTCCATGCGGTCAATGGCAAAGTAGACCATCACCAGGTCGAGGAAGCCGATGTGGTTCGAGGCGAGGATCATCCCGCCCGTGAGCGGAACGTGTTCCCTGCCGCGGATCTCGTAGCGGCCGATCAGGTTGAGGAGGAGACGGATGAGGACGCGAAGGAAAAGGAGCATTGGAGCAGAGGAGCAAAGGTGCAGAGGTCAGGAGGGTTTCTTGATCTTTTGTGCGAGACGATACAACAGGTAACCTACTTCCGTTCGTAACGATTCCGCTTGTTGGTATTGAGCCTCGTTGATAAATTCGAGATCAAGGCTGAGTATAAGATAGTATTCGACTTCTGATAATGACCCTTGCGCGATACTCAAATACCTCCCAGTTTGACCCTCACGGCCGGGACCATACCCATATCCTTCGGCGATATTCGCCGAAACCGAAACTGCCGCGCGGCGAACTTGTGACGTCAACCCGTAGATCTCGGATTTTGGAAACCCGTCGGTCATTTTGTACACCAGCAATGCCAATTGATGCGCCCGTTGCCAGACGATCAGTTTTCGGAATCCTTTCTCTCTGACCTGATTGACTGTTGTCATGTCGGGTTTTCACCTTTCACCCTTTGCGTATCTGACCCTTGGTGCATTTGCACATCTGACCCTTTATAAACCTGTGCATTCGAACCTTTGTGCATTTGATCCTCCAGCTCCTTCAACCTCGGATGCTCCGCATAAAAGCCGCGATACTTCTCCGGCAGCATCGCGCCGATGCGGCACATGATCTCGTCGGTCGCTTCGCGCAAGGCTTGTTCGCGCCCCCGGCCTTTGGGGATTTCGATGCGGATCGGGTCGCCGATTTTGACGACGATCTTCGTACGGCGGAACCGCTTCAAATTTTCCAGCACGAGCCGGTCTTCCGTCCCGGTGGCGGCGACCGGCAGGACGGGGTATCCGCTTTTGCCGGCGAGGAACGCCACGCCGAGTTTCGCCTCTTGCAGGGCTTCGGTCTTGGAGCGCGTTCCCTCCGGCGCGATGACGAGCAGTCCGCCTTCTTCCATGCGCGCCAGAATCTCGCGCAACGCCGAAAAATCGGCTTCGAAGCGGTTGAGCCAGATGGCGTTGGTGGCGCGCCCAACCGGACCGAACAACCAGTGGTTTTTGTATTTCTCCGCCACCGGCATGATGATATCTTCGCGATCCACCACGCAGAGCATGGCGGCGGTATCGAGCCGGCCGAGGTGGTTCGACGCGCCGATCAGATTGCCGTCGGGCATTTTTTCAAGCCCGTGCACCTCGATGTCGGCGATCAATTTCACGAGAAAGCGGATGATGGAACGGACGAGTCTGAATGTAATGCGCCTATTTTACAATATGAGAAGCAATCCTGTGGACAAGCGGGGCGGTGGCGTGAAAAAAAACGGGCGACTCAGGGTCGCCCGTTTTTCGGCATGCGCTTGCGGCGGGTCAGCGCCACAGATAATCGTTCGAACTCTTCTTGCGCGCGGCTTTTTCCGCGCCGTATTTTTCGAACATGCGCTGGAAGATCACCATGTCGCTGGGGGCAATGTTGACGAGCTCGAAGCCCACGTTGAAGGTGTTCGGGTCCACGTAATCGGGACGCGCCCACTTACTGCGGGCAATGAACACTAGGGTTTCTTTTTCCGAAAGATCGGGAGTCAGTTCGATCAGCATGCGAAAGTCCTGCCCCGGCTGGATGTTCTTTGGCGCATCGAGTTTGAAACCGCCCGAGCTGATATCCGAAAGATACCCGATGGTCTGCTTGGTAGTTTCATCCTTCACCTGCATGTAATAGGTGAAATCGCGCCGGTTGATTTTTCGTTTGTCGTTCATTCGATCTCCTTCATCCGCAGTATAAATCCTCGGGGAAGTGAAAAGCAAATTAAAAATGTGATTGCAACACTGCCCGGGGCATATCTGGCGGGGTTGACTGCGATCACCCAATCTGTAGGTTTCTATTCCGCGTTCAAAATATGCGTGAGGATCGTCGCGCCCGAGCCGCCGATGTTCTGCGCCATGCCGACTTTTGCGCCATCCACCTGGGTGTCGCCGCATTCGCCGCGCAATTGCTGGACAACCTCCACGATCTGATAGATTCCCGTCGCCCCGACGGGATGCCCGCGCGCTTTGAGTCCGCCTCGCGTGCAAACGGGTCGTTCTCCCTTCGGGCTGATCTGCCCATCCAAGCCGAGTCTCACGCCTTGACCGCGTTCCGCGAACCCGCACGCCTCCAGCGAAAGCGCCGCCATGATCGTGAACGCGTCGTGCAGTTCGAACACATCACCGTCATCGGGCGTGACTCCCGCCATGGCGTACGCGCGCTTCGCCGATTCGTACGCCGCGGATAAAAACAGCGGATCCTTGCGCGAATGCACTGCAATGGTGTCTGTCGCGGATGCCGAACCTGCAATGGTGATCTTCGCCTTGCCCGGCATGGAGACCGCTTTTTCAGCGGGGACGAGGATCACCGCCGCCGCGCCGTCGCCGATGGGCGAGGCATCCAGCAGGTTGATCGGTGTGGCGATCATCGCCGATTTCTCGAATTTTTCCACGGTGAT
>CAYPCK010000470.1:0-2551 GCA_964409185.1 uncultured Anaerolinea sp.
CGGTCCCGCGTTGACGTTTGCCTTCCGCGAGGCGGTCTTTGCGCTGGCGATGATAGAGGACGAGTTGATTGCAAAGGGCGAACGCTCGAACATCGTCCAGGTTTTGGATGATGTGATGGTGAAGCATCCCGAGTATTGGAAAAAATATTATCGCGGCGATGAGCGCGAGCAGGCGTTCAAACGCAAATACAGCCTGAGCGATCGCATCCGTTATTATTGGGTTCAGCCTGAAGTGCGGAAGGCATTCGCGCAGTTGCTGGATAATTTGGGCGCGGGTGTGTTGCCATATTCGCTCTTGAGCCAGTTCGCAGGGGAAACGGGGCTGAAGGCGGCGCAGGTGATCGAGCGGAAGATCGAGGCGGTGTTGGGGGATTATTCCGATGCCTGTCGTTGATTTCTAAGTTTTTCAAGTACAATTGCGCATCAAAAAACCATTGGAGAAAAAAGCATGACAACGGTTCGTAACGATGTGTTCAAAATTGGCGAAAACTTCGTCACCCTGCTGGGGGACGAAGTGCGCGTGGGCGATGCGGCTCCCGTATTCACGTCGGTGGTGGCGGGGTGGGGCAGGGTGAACCCGCTTCAGGACGACAAGGGTAAGGTGATCATCCTCTCGGCAGTCCCTTCGCTCGATACCGATGTCTGCGACCGCGAGACGCGCCGTTTCAACGAGGAAGCCGCGAAACTCAGCGAGGACATCGTTATTTACACCATTAGTTGCGACTTCCCGATGGCGCAGAAGCGCTGGTGCGGCGCGGCCGGCGTGGACAAGGTCAAGGTCGTTTCGGATGTGGTCGAGGCGGAGTTCGGCGTCAAGTACGGCGTATTGATCAAGGAGCGCCGTTATTTCCGCCGTTCGGTGTTCATCGTCGGGCGCGATGGAAAGTTGACGTACGTGAATTACCTTCCCGTCCTCGGCGATGAACCGAACTATGACGAGGTGATCGAAGCGGCAAAGAAAGCGTTGGGATAGCCCAGTTCAACAAAGCCCTCGGTCGCGAGGGCTATTTTTTTATGGAGGCGCAGCATGAACCTCAACACGCAATTCGAACTCTTCCGCCAGTCTGCCACAGTGGCGATGGGCGACCGTATCTCGGCGATGAAAGCCGCGGGCAAGAATCTCATTGGCTTGCAACAAGGCGACCCGGACTTTGCGACCCCGCAGGCGGTGATCGACGTGGCGGTGAAAGCCCTGCAAAGCGGGCTGACTCACTACGGACCCTCGCGCGGCACTGCGGACCTTCGGTCTGCCATCGCTGGCAAGCTGGCTCGCGATGAAGGCGTTTCGTACGACCCCGCCTCCGAGATCATCGTCACGCACGGGGGCATCCACGCGTATTTTTCGGCGATGCTTTCGGTGCTGAACCCGGGCGACGAGGTCTTGATCCCCGACCCGACGTGGGTGACGCATGTCAATCTGGCGATGATGCTGCGCGCCAGTGTGAAGCGCGTGCCGGCTCCGGCGGAGGATGGATTCGTCCCGACGATGGAGGCGTGGGAAAAGGCGATCAGCCCGAAATCGCGCGCGATCGTGGTGAACTTCCCGTCCAACCCGACGGGGGTGAATCCGCCGCGTGCGTATCTGCAACAGTTGCAGGATTTTGCGAAGGCGCACCACTTGTGGATCGTCAGCGACGAGGTGTATAGCAGTCTGTACTACGGCGAAAAACCGGTCAGCCTGGCGGCGATCGAGGGCGCGAAAGAGCGAACGTTGATCGTGCAGAGTTTGTCGAAGACGTACGCGATGACCGGCTGGCGCGTGGGATTTCTTGCCGCGCCGAAGCCGGTCATCGAGAATGCGTTGAAGGCGGGGCAGAACTCGATCACGTGCGTCGCGCCGTTCATCCAGAAAGCCGCGGCGTTCGCGTTGACCGACCCCGATGTGCAAAAGATGACCGCCGAGATGCGCGGCGCATACGCGCGCCGCCGCGCGTTGTTGATGAAGTTGTCGGCGGAACTGGAGAGCGAGCGTGTGCGCGTCACGCCTCCCGACGGGGCGTTCTACAGTTTCCTCGACCTGCGAGCGTTGAAGATGGATTCGCTGACGATGTGCGAGCGCATCCTCGAAGAGAAAGGCGTGGGGCTGGTGCCCGGTTCGGCGTTTGGCGACCTGGGCGAAGGGTTCATCCGCATGTCGTTTGCCGCGTCGGACGAGGAGGTGGAGATGGGCTTCCGTCGAATCGTGGAGTGGGCGGAGGGGCAGTAGCCCTGGGTCTAAGGTTGCAGGTCGAAGGTCGCAGGTTTTCCGACGTTCGACCTGCAACTTTCGACCTGCGACTGGAGGTTCATGAACATCGCATTTCAAGGAGAACCGGGCGCGTACAGCGAGCAAGCGGTCTTCGATTATTTTGGGGAGGTGGAAACGCATCCATGCGAGTCGTTCGACGCGGTGTTCGAGGCGGTCAATGCGGGGCGCTGCGACGCGGGGTTGATCCCCATCGAGAATTCGCTGGCGGGGAGCATCCACCAGAATTACGATTTGTTGTTGCGGAACGATCTGCACATCGTGGGGGAGTATTTACTGCGCGTGCGTCACTGCCTGATTGCGAAT
>CAYPCK010000471.1:0-2549 GCA_964409185.1 uncultured Anaerolinea sp.
GTTCATGATGCCGGCTTTCTTTGCCCAGCGCAGGGCGCGCTCGGCTTTATCAGGGTACGCGCCTTTGCGAGCGTGCTTGAGGATCTGCTCGTTGCCGCTCTCGATGCCCCACGAGATCAGTCGGCAACCCGCCTTGCCCATCAACATCAACATTTCTTCATCCACATAATCCACGCGGCTGTTGGAGGTCCACTTAATATTGATCTTTTCTTCGATCATCATCCGGCAGAGTTCGACTACCTGGTCGCGGGAAACCGTGAACAGGTCGGAATACATGTGGATGTTGTGGATGCCGAGTTTCTTCAGATACCACAACTCTTCCATGATCAGTTTCGGGGAGCGGAGGCGCGTGGCGTATTGATAACTGACGTGCTTGATGCAGTAGGTGCATCCCGCCGGGCAGCCGCGGCTGGTGACAATGAACGTGAACGGTCCCTTGATGAGCGGCATGCGGTACGTTTGCAACGGGAGCAACTCGTGCATGGGAATGGGCATGTCATCCAAATCTGCCACGAACGGGCGGGGGAAATTGAGGATGATCTCATCGCCTTTGCGCCAGGCGATGCCTTTGATCCCGTGCAGATTGACCGTCCCATCCCCATTCAGGGATGGGCGGTAAGCGGGATCGTGTTTGCTGAACATCTGAACGATCTGCGGCGAACGTTCCGCGATTTTTCCCTCGAGGTGATCGAGCAGATCGCGGATGGTCAGATCCGGTTCGCCGACGAGCGCGAAATCCAGGCTGGGGTACGGGCGCATCGTCTCCACAGGGATGGGGGTGATGTGCGTCCCAAAGGCGATGGTCTTCGCCCCGCGGGCATGGGCAAGGAAACAACCGTAAATGTCGTTTTCTAGAGTCGGCGCGGTAAGTTGAGTAAGGTAATACTTCGGCTGGTATTTATTCAACAGTGCTGTAAATTCGGGCCAGCCCATGCGCTCGGCATTGCAATCCACCACTTTGATTTTATACACGGGGTGCAACAGCGCCGCCATTTGCGCCAGCGAGACCTGGGGCCACACCATATTTTCGCGGGTGCGGCGGCCGACACGATGCTGGGTTCGAATCCACAACCCGCCATCGGGGGTGGGCGGATTCACCAGCATGATGTCCACCGCTTCCGGCGAACGCGCGTCGTTCAACAATCCCTCACGGACGATCGCGTCGGCGTTCGGGAAATCCGCGGTGCGGAGTTTTGGAATATTTCGCGCCCCAAGGTTGATCGTTTTCAGATCGAGGTCTTTGTTTTCCATGATCTTGACTCCTTCACTAAAACCTACATGCCCATATCCTGTCTTGTGAGCGATTCGCGCTGACTGAGTTCTTCAAGGATTCGCAAAAGCATCCAATACACCACAAGTTGGATTCCAACAAGGAAGATCATTGCACTTCCCAACAAATAAAACCACAGACGTTCGATCTCCCACCCTTGCAACCCAAGGACGAGGCTGAGCGCTCCAAGAGCAAACCCGATCAAAATCGCCGCCGTGCCCATCCAGCCGAACTGCTGGTCGAGCGGGGTCTTGAATATGGGTTTCCCAAACAACCCCTGCTTGATCGGCTTCTTGTAAAACAGCGCGACAAGGTAATTGAACGTGATGCCCAGGGCGAACACGTTGATACCCGCCACGGCTGAGATCATGCCAAGGAACAACGCGGCAACGCTGGCTGAATCGAGAGAGGTGACGCCGTTGATTCGCAGATACAACAACCACAAGGAAACCAGCGCGGCAACGCCCAAACTGGCGAGACCAAGCAAACCGAGGATGCGAACCGGGTTATACGACATCGCTGTCCACACCATGCTTTGCAGAAAGATGCGTCCATCGCGGATGGCGCTGAGTTTGGAGCGTCCCACGCGTTCGCTGTAGGGAATTGGCACTTCTTCGATGTGAATGCCTTCATGCAATGCCCGTGTGCTCATCACCGGCGTCAGGTTCAAACCATCCGGTAACGGATACACATGTTCCAGTATTTCACGTTTGAAAACGCGCATGCCGCTGGCGCTGTCAGTCACTTTTTGCCGTCCGAGAATGCTCAACAAGGTGGCGAAGAAAAAATTCCCAACCCGCCTCACAAGCGGCATCTCGCTTTTCTCGCCCGCCATGCGCGAGCCAATGACCAACTCCGCTCCATGCAAGGCGGACTGGCAGAGTTTCGGAAAATACTCCGGCGGATACGTCCCGTCGGCATCAAGAAAACCGATCAACTCCCCTTTTGCCTGGGCAAACCCCGTCTTCAGCGCCGCCCCATATCCTTTGTTTTTCGGGTGGCGGACCAGCGTGACGCCATCAATTCTCGAGGCGACCTCGGCAGTCTTATCGCGGGAGCCGTCATCCACGACCAGCAATTCCATCTCCTCCACCCCAGCCTTTTTCAGATCGGGTTTGACAGCCAGCACGCGGGTGGCTATTTCTGTGATCCCGTCTTCCTCGTTGTAAGCGGGGATGACAACCGATAATATCGTCATGTATGTTTCCTCTACTTATAAGTGATAGATTGTTCGATCTGATTTGATCGTTTTTCCGTCAATCTCACGCAACGCTTTCGC
>CAYPCK010000472.1:0-2543 GCA_964409185.1 uncultured Anaerolinea sp.
GGTTTCATGCACAGGTACATCGTAAATTTTACCGAGTTTGTTGAGCATCGTTGTAGTGGATAATGTTTTCACGATATCGCCGCGCTCGCCGCGCACTTCAAGTAAATACAATGCGAGCAGCGCATACACCCTCAAATGATTGACAAACTCTCCGTATTCCTCGCCTATGCCGCAACGATCGGCGTCGCCGTCGGTGATGAGCAATACGTCGGCTTTATTCGTCATGGTCGCTTTGAGTCCCACGTCAATGTTCGGGCGAATCGGTTCAGGTCGCTTCATCTCAGGGAAGGATGGGTTCCGTTCGTTATGAATTTCGATCACTTTGGTTTTTCCGCCCGCGAGCAGGCGCGTGAACCAGCCCGCGCCGTTGCCCCACATCGCATCCACCATCACGGTAAAACCCGCATCCTTGATTTTTTGGATGTCCACGAGTTTTTGAAGATTCTTGATATATCCCTCCGACGCATCGAACACGACGACTTTGCCGTCACGCTTTGCATCCGTGATGGAAACGCGCTTCGCTTCCGACGGGGAATCTGGAATCAGGGCTTCGATTCGCTTCAAGCCTTCGGGGTCTATCGCTCCGCCGTTGGGGTCGCGGACCTTGAATCCGTTATCGGTGGGAGGATTGTGCGAGGCAGTGATGTTAACCGCGCCACAAGCTTTCTTCTCCACCACGGCAAAGGCGATGACAGGCGTCGGCGTTGCGCCATCCGTGAGGTAAACGTTCAAGCCGTTCGCTACGAGTACTTCGGCGGCCGCCGCTGCAAAATTTTCCGAGTGGAATCGTTTGTCGTGACCGACGACGACCCAGCGCCCGGCGAAACCCTGCTCGAGCAGGTACGATGCAAAACCTTGCGATGCCCGACGCAGGTTGTCGAAGGTGTAGTCCTCCGCGATCACTCCGCGCCAGCCGTCGGTGCCGAAAGAGATTTTGTAAGCCATGGGCGACTCCGTGTTGGAAGATGTGTTGCGCGAAATTATAACAAGGAATATCGAATTGCCTTCCGGCGCGTGGATAACTCGACGGGGTCGAATCAGCCCGATGCAGGGGAAGAACCGCATCCAGTCTCGACAAAAATTCCGCGCTCGCCTATACTCGCGTCATCTCATGCGGAGGATCGGATGACGAAGTATCTCGTGGTGGTGGCTGGCAACATCGGTGTGGGAAAAACGTCGCTGACCGAGCGCATCGGGGCGCGCCTCGGTTGGTGGACCGGGTACGAATCGGTGGCAGACAACCCGTATCTGGCGGATTTTTACGGGGATATGCGTTCGTGGTCGTTCCATTTGCAGGTCTTTTTTCTTGGGCATCGCGCCGACCAATACCTCGAAGCCGCGCGCGACCCGCGCTCCGCGATCCTCGACCGGAGCATTTACGAAGATTTTCATATTTTTGCGCGGGCGCTGCATCACATGGGAGATTTTGCCGAGCGCGATTACCTCGCCTATCGTCGCCTGTTCGACTTGGTGGTGGGTAGCGCGCCGCGCCCGAACCTGCTGATCTACCTAAAAGCCCCGGTGCCCGTGCTGATGGATCGCATTCGCCGCCGCGCGCGCGGAATCGAATCGGGCATCACGCCGGAGTATTTGTCCCTGCTCGATTCGTTCTACGACGAATGGTTAGGCGCGTTCGACATGTGCCCGGTGCTGACCATCCGCACCGATGACCTGGATTATGTTCACCAGCCAAGACACCTGGATATGGTCATCGAACGGATTCAAAGCCGTTTATCCGGGAAAGAAGTGGTCGAATTCTAATTGCGGCGCTGACCGTTTCGTGTGATAATGAAATCATGACTGATCAATCGTTGAAGGTCACTAATCTGTCCGCAACTTTACTGACGCGGATTCCGTTGTTTGCCCACCTGCCGTTTGATGAGTTGAAGATACTGCTCAACGCGCTCGATCGCGTCCGCCTGAAGTCGGGCGAGATCCTGTTCCGGGAGGGAGATGCGGCGGACAATCTTTACATTGTGGCGCAGGGGCAACTCGAAATCAACATGGCTTCCGGAACGGAGGATGAACTTATCCTCAATGTTGTGAACGAGGGCGAATATATTGGCGAGATGGGAATCATCATGCCCGGCGGCAAACGCACTGCCGGCGCGCGGGCGCGCGGCGATGTGATGCTGCTCAGCATGAGCCGCGCGCAATTTCAGGATTTGATGCATCGTCACTCCGAGCTTGCCAACGCCATGGTGAGCGTCCTCAGCCAGCGCCTCGACAACACCAATGTTTCGACCTTCCGCGACCTGACAGAAAAAAATCGTCAACTGCAACACGCATACGATGAACTCAAAGCCGCTCAAGAGCAATTGATCGAAAAGGAACGCCTCGAGAAAGAGTTACAGGTCGCCGCGGAAATCCAAATGTCCATTTTGCCGGATGTGATGCCGGTACACGACCGCTTCGATTTCGGCGGACGAATCCTGCCGGCGCGGCAGGTCGGCGGGGATTTCTATGACGTGTTCGACCTGGGAAAAGAAAAAATGGGCATCCTGATCGGCGATGTGGCGGACAAGGGCGTGCCCTCCGCCATT
>CAYPCK010000473.1:0-2542 GCA_964409185.1 uncultured Anaerolinea sp.
CCACACACATGTGGGTCATCATGCCGGTGATGACCACGCGCTCGACCTCCCAATCCTTCAATAGATCAAGCAAATTCGTCTCGCGGAACGAATTGGGATAGTGCTTGTACACGATCGGCTCGCTCTCGAAGTGCGCCACTGCATCGTGGATATCCGAACCGCTGTCGCCTTTGACAAAGAACGCGGCGTCGGGCTTGAGCGAGATATGTTGAATGTGCACGTGCTTCCCACCGTGCTCGCGGAAACACTGGAGCAATTCATACGCCTTCTTCGCCGCGCCCAGCGGGTTCACCAGCGGAAATTTTCCGCCTTCAAAGTAATCGTTTTGAATATCAATAACGAGCAATGCGGTTTTCATGTTCGTTTCCTCAGGGTAAATAAGTCTCTGTCAATTCTTCTGTAATTTCAACTGTCATGGCAAGGACGATTTTAGCATGTCCGACAACAGGGGTACAAGTAGGCGCGCACAAAAGTGAAAGAGCCTTTTGGTCTAACCCAAAAGGCTCTTGTTATTTGTCTGTGCGGTTACGCGCGTAGTACGCCTTACGCCAATTGCGGGGTGCCGCTTTTCTTGGGGAACGGCGGCGGGAAGATCTTTTCGAATTCCTCGCGGGTCAGCGATTCGACTTCGAGCAGTTTGTTCGCTACCGCGTCCAATTCCTTGCGGTACTTCGTCAACAGCTTCTTCGTCGTCTTATACGCTTCGTCCACGATCTTGCGGACTTCGCTGTCAATCCTTTCCGCTACTGCTTCCGAGTAGTCGCGTTGTTCCGAGATCTCGCGCCCGAGGAAGATCAATTCTTCTTTCTGTCCGTAGATCATCGGTCCCATTTCACTGGACATGCCAAGGCGGGTGACCATCTGGCGCGCCAGTTGCGTCACGCGCTCGATGTCGCTGGAGGCGCCGGAGGTCACATCGTCGAAGACCAGTTCTTCGGCGACGCGTCCGCCGAGCAAGCCGACCAGCGCGGCGATCATTTTTTTGCGCGAGGCAAGGATGCGGTCGTCGTCGGGGCGATACCAGGTGAGACCGCCGGCTTGTCCGCGACCGACGATGGTGATCTTCTGGACGGGGTCCGCTTCGGGGGTGGCGTTCATCGCCACGGCGTGACCCGCTTCATGGTAGGCGATGATGCGTTTCTCTTCATCCGAGATTAAGCGCGATTTGCGCTCCGGTCCCATCACGACGCGTTCGATGGCTTCTTCCAATTCAGATTGACCGATGGATTTCTTGTTGCGTCGGGCGGCAAGGATGGCGCCTTCGTTGACCATGTTTTCGATGTCCGCGCCGACGAAACCGGGCGTGCCGCGCGCGAGCGAACCCAGATCGACGCCGGGCTCAAGCGGCTTGCCTTTGACGTGAACTTTGAGGATGGCTTCGCGGCCCTTCATATCCGGGCGGTCGAGCGTCACGCGGCGGTCAAAGCGACCGGGACGCAGGAGCGCCGGGTCGAGAATGTCGGGACGGTTGGTGGCGGCGATGATGATAACGTTGGTGTCGGTGTCGAAGCCGTCCATTTCGACGAGCATTTGGTTCAAGGTTTGTTCGCGTTCGTCATGCGAGCCGCCCAATCCCGCTCCGCGCTGGCGACCCACGGCATCGATTTCATCTACGAAGACAATGCAGGGCGAGTGCCGCTTGGCTTGATCGAACAGGTCGCGCACGCGGCTCGCGCCCACGCCGACGAACATTTCGACGAATTCGGAACCAGAGATCGAGAAGAACGGGACGCCGGCTTCGCCGGAAACCGCCTTGGCAAGCAGGGTTTTTCCGGTTCCCGGAGGCCCAACAAGCAAGACGCCCTTGGGAATGCGCGCGCCCAATTGGATGAACTTCTGCGGTTCTTTCAAAAATTCAACGACTTCCGCCAACTCCTGTTTGGACTCTTCCGCCCCGGCGACATCCTGAAAGGTGACGGTGGGATGCTCGCCGCTGAACATGCGGGCGCGCGATTTGCCGAACGACATGGCGGCGTTGTTGCTTCCCTGCGCCTGCCGGAAGATGAACCACAACACGCCCGCCATGAACACCACCGGAAGAATGTACAGCGCCCCGCTCAACAAGCCCGCCCATTGCGAAGGCGGCTGCACTTCGATCGTCACGTTACTGGGGGAAAGTTGTTCCTGCGAAACGCCAAGGGCGATCAATTGCTCGACCAGCGTGGAACTGGATTCTTTGTACGACTCCACTCCGTTTTCATCGCCATTGTTGTAGATCACGCGCAGGCGGTCGTCGGAATCGATCACCACCCGCGTAACCTTTCCGAGGCGGATATCCTCCGCCAGCTGGTTGATGGTGAGCGAATCGTCCGTGGGGGTATCCCGCTGAACCATCATGACGACCATCGCCACCACGGCGGCAATCACAAAAAATGTAACGACAAAGGATTGACTTCTTTGATTCACTGTGCCTCCAATAATTCCGGGCGGGATTATACCAACGAGAGCAGGCAGGGAACAGCCTCGCTGGAATCTTTATATAGAACTCTAATAATGTCCGGTCAACCCAGGAGCAGTTCGATGGGGCAATGATCCGATCCCG
>CAYPCK010000474.1:0-2535 GCA_964409185.1 uncultured Anaerolinea sp.
ATGGGCATGCCGTATAACCCTGTTGCGAGGATCGTCAGGTCGTTCATCGCTTCATCGAGGCGCAGTCCCTCCTGATAGGGCCACGGGAAAAGATGATTGCCCTGCCCCTGCATTTCTTCCGGGCGGAAGATCGTTTCGAACCGCACGTACTGCGCGTCCGAGGTCGGTTCCACTTCGTTCAGGATCGACGACAGCGTGAACCCGGTCCACGGGATGACCATGCTCCATGCTTCCACACAGCGCAGGCGATAGATGCGTTCCTCTTGCGTAAACTTGCTCAGCAGGTCTTCGATGCCGTACGTTTTTGGCTGTTTCACCAAGCCGTACACTTCGACCGTCCATGGGCTGGCATTGAAATCTTTCGAGAGCGGGGCAACAGCCTCCTTGTTCGTGCTGAATTCGTAGAAGTTGTTGTAATTCGTAATATCCTCGAAGGAATTGGCGGGGTCGCCCAACTCATCGAACTTGATTTCGACCGGCGCTTCGGTGGGATTCGGCAGCGCCTCGTCCGCAGGGACGACTGTCCCCGCCACCTTCGGCGCGCACGCCGCCAACAGCGCGGACCCGGTGAGGATGCCCGCCGCTTTGAGGAATTCGCGCCGCGAGAGATAGTGCGAATACGGCGTGATCTCGGATGATTTGACGGGGACGGATTGATATGGATTGTTCATTGATTCTCCGGTTTCCCCTCTCCCTTTGGGAGAGGGCAGGGTGAGGGATTAATACGTCTCTTCCAACAATGCCTGGATGTTCTCTTCGGTTTGTTTGTACTGCCCTTCGCCGATATGGACGTAACGGATTCGACCTTGTTTATCGATCAGGTACAGCGTGGGCCAGTAGTGATTTTTATAGGCGCGCCAGGTAGCGCCGTCGTTATCCTGCGCGACGGCGTATTCGATACCAAAGCGCGTCACCGCCTCCTGCAGGTTGCCGAGGTCGGCTTCGTAATCGAACTCGGGGTAATGGTTGCCAATGATGACGAGACCTTGATCCTTGTATTTTTCATGCCATTCCTTCAACGAAGGAATCACGTGTTGGCAATTAATTCAGCCAAACGTCCACATGTCAATGATCACCACCTTGTTTCGCAAATCTGCGAGGCGCAGGGGCGCGGCGACATTCAGCCAGGTGGTGTTGCCGAGTTCGGGGGCGGGACCGAGATCGGGAAGCGGGGCAAGTTTGGGCATGGGGGAAGAATCTTGCGCCACGGGCGAATCACCCGCACTTTGCGCGAGAGGCGTTTGAACGGCGGCGCAGCCGATGAGGAGGATGGCGGTCAGGCAGGGCAGGAGTCCTTTCATGGGTTGTTATCCTTGATGCCTGCATTGTAGAAAAACTTCCTTACGAAAGAATTACGCCTCTCTGAGAAGTTTGTTAAGGGATGTGGAAGGTGAACAGTGTGCCCCTGCCCGGTTTGCTTTCGACGCGGATTTCGCCGCCGTGCGCCTGCACGATGCCGCGCGCGATCGCCAGCCCCAAGCCCGCGCCGCCGGTGTCGCGGTTGCGCGATTTATCGCCGCGATAGAAACTTTCGAACACGTGCGGCAGGTCTTCTTCGCGGATGCCTTCGCCGGTGTCGCTCACGGTGACTTCGATGCCCTTGCCGGTGCGATGCACCCACACGCTCACGCGCCCCTGATCGGGGGTGTGGCGCAAGGCGTTGCCGATCAGGTTGTTGAGCACGCGCCCGACGGCTTGCGTATCCATGTTGACCGGGTCCACGTTGTATTCCACGTTGCCTTCGAGTTTGATCTCGCGTTGCTTGGCGAGTTCGTTGAAACTTTCGAGCGTATCCGAAACCAGGTCGTTGAGCGAGGCGTTCGCGCGGTCGAGCGGAAAGCCGCCGGTATCGAGTTGCGCCAGTTGAAAGAGATCGTCGATCAACGCGGAGAGCGAGTTCACGTCGCGCTGCGCGGTGCGCAGGTAGCGGCTTGCGGTCTCCGGGTCTTCCACCACGCCGTCGGATAACGCCTCCAAAATGGCGCGCACCGAGGTGAGCGGGGTCTGCAGGTCGTGTCCCACCCAAGCGATCAGGTCGCGGCGCATGTGTTCGAGTTCGCGTTGTTTGTCGTCGCTTTCCTGTAATTGCTCCGCCATCTGGTTGAAGGTCTTTGCCAGCCCGGCGACTTCGTCGTACCCCTGCACGGGCACGCGCGTGCCCAACTCGCCGTGGGCGATGCTTTCCGCCGCGTTCTTGAGCAATTGAATGCGCTGGGTGATGGTACTGGAGAGGAAATACCCAAGCACGGTTGCCATGCCCCCGGCAAACACAAGCAGGACGATGGCAAGGAGCAGGTCGTGCTGGCTCGAAAACATCATTTGCGCCGAGAACCATACGTTGAAGAACGTCAACACGCTGGCGAGGATATACCCGCCCAGCAACGTCCAGCGCAGGGTCGGCGACATGTGGATCCAGCCGAGATAATACGCGAGGTAACCGATGACCGCCGAGACCAATGCCGTGAGGCTGAGGTAGAGCGCGAGGTTGGCAATATCCTTCATCGGCGGCCACATCACCAGCGTGAAGATCCCCAG
>CAYPCK010000475.1:0-2526 GCA_964409185.1 uncultured Anaerolinea sp.
CGCAAGTTGCCACAAACGGCCGCGGACATTCTGAAAGTCGCCGGTTGCCCCGGTCCAATATTCACCGAGGAATAATTTGACCGCCACATGCCCAGCCATCGAAACGAGTATATCGGCTACGAAGGTTCGAAGCGGTAACGAGTAAATATCGTAATTTGGCACGGGAAGCACATACCCCAGCGCCTCCGACCGGCGGACGATACTTACGCGGACAATCCGCTCGTCGGGGCGGAGGTGATATTGCACAACCGCATGACCCGCCTCGTGGTAGGCGATCTGCCGGCGCTGATCTTCCTGCATCTCTTCGACCGGGTTTTCCAAACCCATGGCTTGTTCCTGAAATGCCAGTTCGATATCACGCTGAGACACTTTGTCGCGATTGTCAAACAACGCCAAACGAACGGCATCCTTTGTGATCGCAGACATGATCCTTGCCGGCGTCGCCCAAGCCGTATCACTGACGATGGCTTCGACGTCAACCGTATCGTCAATCTTCAGTTTATTCAAATAATACTTGACAATCTCGCGACGACCGGTACGATCAGGCTTGTTCACCACAACCGTTCGGTCGAAGCGGCCCGGGCGTGTCAGCGCCGGGTCGAGCACATCGGGGCGGTTGGTGGAGCCCATGAACAGGATGTGCCAATCGCGCGGCGGGACGGGTTTCTTGCGCCATTGATACCAGCGCGCGCGGATTTTTTCCCAGCGGCTTAATTCGCTAATGCCATCCATTTCATATAAAAGGCGCGTGAGCGCGCCGGTGCCGCCGCCCATAAACCCGCCCATGCCGCCCATCATCCCGCCGCCCATCACCCCGCCGCGCGACATGCCTACCGCATCAATTTCGTCAATGTATGCAATACAGGCCCCAAATTCCTTCGCCAGCTTCCGCGCCTGCCCGATGAACCGGATCATTTTGAGCACATCCACGCCCCAGAACATGGCGCGGAAGCCGGAGCCTTCCATCGAGATGAACGCAATCCCCGCTTCGCCTGCCATGGCTTTGGCAAGGAGCGTTTTGCCGGTGCCCGGTTCGCCAGCCAGCAACAACCCATTGATGAACTGCCCGCCCATGCGTTGGAACTGTGAACGGTCCGAGAGCAGGGTAATCCACTGGCGCACCATCTTCAGCAGGTTGGGTTGACCCTTGTAATCGTCGAAGGTGATCGTCTTCGGGTCGCCGGGGCGGATGATCTCCACGCGGGAACGCGCCATGAACCAGAAGATGGCGACGAACTGAATGATGGCGAATCCGATGGCGAACAGGATTTGGAACGCGAAGCCCAACACGATCAGGATGGCGTTCATCACCTCGGGATTGATGATCGCCCAGTAGATCAGCCCGTTGAAGGCAGCCCAGCCTAACAGTCCGAAAAAGAAACGGGTAGGCTTCCCAGCCGCCGCCCACAGGAAGACGCGCAATTGAATGTAGAGGAGGAAGAGCCCGAACAGGATGTACCCGATCAAAATCAACCCGTTGATGGTCAGAATGCGCGCAGTCTCGTTGACGATCGAAGCGGAGACGAGCACATTCACACCCGCCCAGACCAGCAACGCCAGAATCGTCCAGAACCGCCATGAGCGAATGTTGCTAACGATGTAACCGATCGCGCCAAGGGAAAGCGGGTTCAACCACCACGCCGCGGCAATGCCGATCAACAGCACATCGTCGCGTGTGGAGCGGGTTGCGCCTTGATAAAAGAACCAGATCAACGGGGCGGCAAGAAACATCGTGATGAACAGACCGGCCATCCAGCCCACGCCGCCGTAAAAATCGCTGGAGGCTTTGGCTTTATACGCGTCACGGTTACGTTTCGCTTTTTCGTCGCCAGCCTTTACCATACCATTTTTTGGATCCATTAGGGACATGACAGCACCTCAAGAGGATAATGCTCGAACAGGAAAAAAGTGTACCCCAAAAGCAAAACGGTCACAACATAAAATCTCATTTCTTATCGAACTCTAAGCGGGTGCAACGCCGTATAATTGAATTCACCATGACCTCGGCATCGCTTCTGGACAAAGCCATCGCTTCGCGTGACCATTTATTTGATTCGCCTCACGAGACAGCCTTTCGCCTCTTCAACGGATTCACGGAGGGCGAACCGAACTTTGTGCTGGATGTGTATGGGCAAACACTGCTCATTCACAACTACGCGGACGCGCCGGGTAAAATTCAGGAATTGATGCGCGAAGTTATTGAAGTCGCTACAAAATCCCTAAGTTGGCTACGCGCTGGAATTTTAAAAACTCGGAACGGCAGCACCCGCGAGGAAAAGAACGGCGTTCTGGTCTTTGGAACAGAACCCAACACAAAAATTCTGGAGAACGGAGTTTGGTACGCGCTCGACCTGACCTTGAACCGCGACGCCAGTCTTTACCTCGACACACGCCAGGTGCGCAAGTGGCTCACGGAACATATGCGCGGCAAATCCGTGCTGAACGCCTTTGCGTACACCGGCAGTTTCGGGGTTGCCGCGCTGGCGGGAGGCGCAAGCCATGTGACGCAAATTGATCGAAACCTCA
>CAYPCK010000476.1:0-2525 GCA_964409185.1 uncultured Anaerolinea sp.
GTCGGCGCGGCGATAGACGGAGACCGTCCACACTTCGCAGGTATCCACTTCAAGGTGCGTGTTGCTGATCACGCGGATGTCGTTGATGTAACTGTTGTAATAATCGATCTCGGAGATGGATGCCAGCCCCTGCTGGTTGAGCGAATCGATATCGGCAAAAAGGTTTTCGAGAATATCGCCCGCCATGATCGTAGAGGCAATCGAAGCATCACCGTTTCGGTAGGCTTCGATCTGCAACTCGATTGCCTCGGTGAGAAAATCGCTCACCTCGTCCGCTAGTTTTGGCGAAACATCCGCCTGCTCGGGGAAGAACGGGTTCGTTCCGGCGGCAACTTCCTGCCCATCGCTCACGCCGTCGCGGTCCATGTCCGCATCGAGCGGGTTCATGCGGTTGACCACTTCGACGCCGTCGGCAAGCCCGTCGCCATCGCTATCATTATTGTTCGGATCCGTTCCCGTGACGAGGACTTCGTCGCGGTCGGAGATCCCGTCCCGGTCCGAATCGTTGGATGCGCTGGGAGGCGGCGAATCATCCGCAGGGACGTTTGGTTGCGGCTGTGGCGCGCTTGCCACACCGTACAGCGTTTGCGCGCCGGCGATATCGTCATCGCCCAGAAACCGGTGCGGACCCATGTAACTGGGGAACATCAACGCATTTGGGTCGTTGCTGTGCCCCAGCCCCAGTGTGTGACCGATCTCATGCGCGGCGACCGTGAGCAGGTCCACGTTGCGCGCGTCGCTGTTGACCCAGCGCTCGGCATCGTCGAAGTGAAGGAACACCTGCCCGTCGTCGAATGGGTTGGGAAACGAGGCATGCGCGAGCACATCACCGGACCCATCGAAAGCGTCGCCGTCTCCGTGCTCTCCCTCCGCCCAGCCGATGACAATATCCGCCTGTGAGGCGCTCGCCACTTCGGTAAAAGTCAGCGGCGTGGATTCAGCCCAAAGGTCAAACGCCTGCCGGACGACATCCTGTTCCACCGCGCCTTGCAATTTTTCCGTCCCGTTGATGAAGGAATAGGTCAGTTCGAGTTTGTTCCATTGCGATATGGCGCGATATTCCGAGAATGCCGCGCTTTCCGCCGAAGGGGAGGGGAGGTCGTCGTAGCGATAGTCAGGCTCACTTTGGGACTGATCGACCGGTCCATTGGGTGAAGGGGAGGCGGGGGTGAAGATCGAGCAGGCGAGGGTAGTGAACGTTAATGCCAACAGCCAACGGAGGGTATTATGGCGCATGGGGGAATCCTTGAAAGTGTTTTGTATTTTATAGCACAGGCACAGGACGGGTACAAGCCGACTTTGGTTATCCCCCGCCGTTGACCGAAGTTACACTGCTTTGTATTGCTCGACTTTTTCGACCCACTTCAAAAATGTGGCTTGGAATTCATTGGAAGACAGGCTGGCGGGAGTTGCGGAGGCGAGTCCAGTTTGAGGATGTACAGCTCCTGACAGAGTCTGGCGTTATTGTGCTCCAGTCGGCGTGATGGTTTCCAAGAGCGGGGAGCCTCAGCCTTTGACGTCGCCGGTCTTGGGGAAGCGGGCAAGGATGGCGTTTAATTCCTCCTTCGAGGTATCCCTGCCGATGTCGACTCCGGCCAGTTCGCGGGCGATCTCTTCCAGGGAGGAGGAGAGGGAGGCGCCGCGCGCCATGATCGCCTGCGCCGATTCGAGCACGGCTTTCTGCATGGCTTCCAGTTCCTTCTGCACGATCTCTGAGGAGGCTTCCTCGGCAAGTTTGCCGAGCGTCTCTTTGAACTCTTCGACGATTTTTTCCTCGGCGTTTTCCAGCGCTTCCTGCGTGATTTCCACAGCCGCATCGCGGATGCCCTGCTGGGTGCGCTTCGTCGATTCGACCGATTCCTTGATGACGTTGTTGATCAGGCTGGCTTCTTCGTCGAGGTCCGCATCCTGCAAGGCTTCCTGCATAACTTTGACATATTCCTGGTTCTGCGCCCACAGGATGTTTTCAGTCCGCCGCACCATTTTGTAAAATTCAGGCGTGGTGCGTTCCTCCGGTTCGAGGTTGATCCAGTGGTCGTAGACGAGGGTCAGTTCCATGACCACTTTACTGTAATTGCCGATAAATTTGTCCACGCTGCGAAGTTCCTGCCAGCCGATCAATGCCGAGATAATCGAGGCTGTGAACGCCACCCACAGGCTGAGCACGCCGGGCCACGCCGCGAAAACGATACCCAAACCGCCGGCGATCAGCACCCACAGTGTCAGAATGCGCCGCTCGCGCTTGCTTTTCAGAATGCTGTTGTTATGCCAGGCAAGTTGATCTTCCACGCGGAAGCGAAAATATTCATCGCCGCTCAGGTCGTGAAAGCCGGGGTCGCTGTTCGGGTCGCCCTCTTTGTAATGGGGTGGGATCGGCCCGTTGTATGGTTCATAGGCGAATTCGCCGCTCATGGATTGATACATTTTGCGTTGGATTTCCCCGAGCCGTTTTTCCAGGTAGGCGCGGGCTTTAGGATTCTTCTGGAGAATGGTGCGATAGATATAAATTTCTTTCTTGATCTCCT
>CAYPCK010000477.1:0-2522 GCA_964409185.1 uncultured Anaerolinea sp.
CGACGGTGCAACTCCTCATCGTGGCGATCGCCATCCTGGTGGTCTACATCATCCTCGCCAACGGCGCCCGATAGAAATCGGTCCGCGCACAGCCTCAGATAAACTCTGGGGCTGTTTTTATTTCGGATGATACAATAACGGCAACGCATACACACATTGGTCCGCAAGGATACGCACAGGCAAACAAATTGGGAGCATAGCATGACTCAAATAGACGACCTGGTAAAAATGGGCGACCGCGAGACCCTGTACGAACTGATGACCGAGGACGACAAGTGGTTGACGCGCCTTGAAGCGGCGGAGGGGCTCATCGAACTCGGCGACCGGCGCGGGTACGAATTTCTCATCTCAGTGACGATGGGCGACGACGATGAAATGCTCGAAGTGGCGAACGAGATTCTTGCTTCGCCCGTGGCGATGAAGATGAAGCGTCAGATCGAGGGGGAACAGCAGGCGGAACGTCGCGCTCGAATCGAATCGGCGAAGAAGCGGCTGGCGCAGGGCGGAAAAGTCTACCGCTACAAAATGGTGCACCTGCCCTCGAATGCACTGCTGGGCGAAGACCCGTTCAGCAAGGGATACGAAGTCCCCGCGTTGGATAATATCGGGCTGGAGGGCTGGGACGTAGCGCACGTCCTTCCGATACGGCGCGCCATGTCGGCGGGCGGTTCGAACGAACTGTTTACCGGCGTGTATTGCCTGCTCAAAAAGGAAGTCCTGCCGGGGGAAGGCGCCGACCTCGAAAGCTGAATCAGAACCCATGGATTTACGATTGGTTTAGTGAGCCTGTGAAGAAGACGCGCTTTCGATCCATCGTTCTTTTCCTCTGCCTCTCGTTCCTGCTCCTCACGCCTGCAACAGCATCCGCTCACCCTGCTGACCTTTACACCCATACCATACATGTTACCTTCTCGCTGGAGGGGGTTGCGATTGAGTGGCAGATCCAACCCGGTCCCCTGCTGGTTCCCGCCGCGTGGTTTCAGGCAGATCTTGATAAGAACGACGCTATCAGCCCGCAGGAGGCGGATGCCTGGGCGCAGGCGCACGCCTCCCAATTTACCGCCGCTGTGGAACAAGCAAGGCTTCCCCTGACGATCGAGGGCGTCCGATTCCCATCGAGTCTGGCGGTGTTCCAAACCGGCGCCGAGAAGATCACGGTCAATTTCTACGCGGCGCTACCCCAAGCCTTGGGCGATTCCTACGAGATCGTCTTGTACAACGGATTCGAAGAAGCCCGCTCCACGACCTTGTATACCCTGACAGCGCAGGATGAGTTGAAATTCCCCACACCGGCTCAAAACAATCAACAGATCGCGGTGATGATCGTCAGCCCTTCGGCGCAAGGCGCGATCGAATCCCAACTGTGGACGGCTTGGGATTCGGGATTACCGTCCATCCCCGTGCAATCCTCAAACGATTCCGCTCTCCCCGCAGGGACGCCTGCGCCAGCCATCTCGAGTCAGAATTCGCGTGAATACCTCCTCGATCTGATTCAACGGGATGACCTCTCACCCTCGTTCTATGGATTCGCCTTGGGGATTTCGCTGGTGTTGGGCGCCCTGCACGCGCTGACGCCCGGCCACGGCAAGACGGTCGTAGCGGCGTACCTCGTCGGTTCGCGCGGCACGTCCTGGCATGCCGTCGTTCTCGGGTCGGTTGTCACGCTCACGCACACCGGGTCCGTTTTGTTGCTGGGCGTGGTCACGCTCGCCGTATCGCAATATTTTTTACCCACGATTTTCGTTCCGCTTCTCGAGGTGCTTTCGGGGTTAATGATCGTCGGGTTGGGCGCGTATCTTCTGCATCAAAGGATTCAGGGGTGGAGCAAGCGCCCAGCCCCGCCGAAACAGAGGATATCGCTTGCGCCCGCCTCCTCCAAAAAATTATCGGGTGGAATCACGCTTCAGACGCCGACCCCCGGCTTGCATCACCATGGCGACGGAAAACTCCACTCGCATGCCGTCCCTGAAACCATCTCCTGGCGCTCGCTGATCGCGCTGGGCGTGAGCGGCGGACTCGTTCCCTGCCCCGACGCCATCGCGATCCTGCTGGTTGCCATTGCGATCAACCGCATCGTGCTCGGGCTGGCGTTGATCGTATCCTTCAGCCTCGGGCTGGCGGTGGTGTTGATCGTCATCGGCTTGCTGATGGTGAACAGCCGCCGCTTGTTCGACCGCATGGGAGCGTTCGAGCGATTCGCGCCGATCCTGCCGGTCGTCAGCGCGGTGGTGGTGCTTGCCCTTGGCGCGGCGTTGACCGCCGGCGCATACGCCCGGTTCAGGGAGGAAGTCCGCCTGGCGGGAGGAGCAGGCATACCCTTGTCGAATGAACCGCCGATCCTGTATCTTTCAGGCGGGCGCGAGGAAGTGAATCAATTGTACATGGTAGCGGATCATCGCCCGGTCCTCCTGAGCGGAGAACTCGACGACGTGGTTGGGTTCAGTCTGTCGCCGGACCGCTCCCGGCTGATCTACACCACCCGGACCGACAGCCTTGCAAATAGTTTCTGGCTGGTAGACATG
>CAYPCK010000478.1:0-2522 GCA_964409185.1 uncultured Anaerolinea sp.
TGAATTGGAAACGGGTGAATGCTTCCGAGCGCCGACATGCCGCCTGCCTCATTTTGATAGATGTGCGAGCGCGCCCCGACGATCGCTTCATCCCCGCGCTGGCAATGGACCAGCAACGCCAGCAAATTTCCCATCGTGCCCGACGGGACAAAAATGGACGCCTCCTTTCCTACCATCTCTGCGGCAAGCGCTTCCAACCGGTTCAGGGTTGGGTCGTCGCCGTACACATCGTCCCCCACTTCGGCGGTCGCCATCGCTTCGCGCATTTCGGGGGTGGGTTTGGTTACGGTATCCGAGCGAAGGTCAATAATCTCCATGATTAATCATCCTTGTGCAACTCCTCTAAAATTCGATTGAGTTCAAGCGGCAGGGGCGCCTCGAAGATTCTCGACTCGGTCTCGTTTGGCAGGGTGATCGTCAGCCGAAACGCGTGGAGGAAGTGTCGGCTCGTTTGAACTGTGGGGGTTTTTCTTCCGTACACATCGTCTCCCGCAATCGGGCACTTCAAAAATGCGCAATGCAAGCGGATTTGATGCGTACGCCCGGTGTATGGGTGAAATTCAAGCAGAGTGTGGCGCTGAAAACTTTCGAGGGTTTTGTATTCCGAGATTGCCTGCCGTCCTTTTGCCTTGGATACATTTGCCATGCGCTTTCGGTTTTTAGGATCCCTGCCGATGTAGGTTTCCACGCGCCCCGACGGAGTGGGCGGCTTTCCATCCACGAGGGCAAGGTAGGTTTTTTTCACATGGCGCAGGCGGAATTGATCCTGCAACCAACGATGAGCGCGTTGATTTTTTGCAAGCACGATCAAGCCCGAGGTATCCTTGTCCAACCGATGAACCACCCCCGGGCGCTCCTCCCCGCCGATACCTTCGATCTCCGGGTCGTGCCCCAGCGCGGCGTTGACGAGCGTCCCGCTAGCATGTCCCGCCGCCGGGTGGACGACCATTCCCGCCGGTTTATTGACCACGAGCAGGTCATTGTTTTCGAAAATAATGTCGAGGGGGATTTGTTCAGCGACGAGTTCCGTCGGCGCGGCGGGAGGGATGCGAACCGTAAGCGCGGCGCCGGCGTCCAATGGCTGACCAGCCTTCTTGGCGGGCGAACCGTTCACCGTCACGAATCCACCCGCGATGAGTTGTTGAATCCGCGAGCGGGAAAATTCTGTCAGGGAGTCGGCTAAAAATTTGTCAAGCCGTTCACCCGCCTGTTTGTCGAATTGGATGTGGTATTCGCGCTCGCCAATCACGTCATTAACTCGTTTGCGCAATTGCCGCCTGTTTTGCGGCGCGTTCCTGAAGGTACACCCCCAGCAACAGGATCGCCGTCCCAACGCTGATGCTAGCATCGGCAACATTGAAAACGGCGAAAGCGCCAACCGAAATAAAATCGGTCACCCGCCCCTCGAAAAGGAGGCGGTCGAGCAGGTTGCCGAGCGCGCCGCCCATTTGCATGCTCATCGCGAGCCGCAACGTCCAATCGCGTTTTTCCACTTGCGGAAAATAATATACAATGGCGCCGATCACTACGAAGGCAAGCACCGTGAAAACCATGCTCCCGTTTTGAAACATGCCAAACGCCGCACCGGTGTTATGCCAATGCACGAAACGCGCGTACGGGCTGAGCCACTCCAGCCAATCGGGCAACCATGTGCTCCCCAGCGGCAGGTTCGCGCGCACCAACGATTTCGTCCACTGATCGAGCGCAACGATTAAGCCCGCTACCGAAAACAGGAAGCCGAATTTTTCAAACAAACTTTTCAAATTTCACCTCAACGCAAAACTGCGTAATTCTATCACTACTCACTCACATACTGCCGCGGCACGCGCGCGCTAATGCTGGTGAGCGCCTCGTACTCGTTCGTCCCAGTCCATTCGGCAAAATCGGAGGCGGTGATCTCTTCGCCGAGCAAGATCACATCGTCGCCCACGTTGACATCGTCATCGCCCGCATTGACCATGAATTGATCCATGCAAATCCTGCCGACCTGCGGATATTTTTTCCCGCCGATGGACACCTGCGCTTTGTTCGTCATGCGACGGAAATACCCGTCGGCATAGCCGCAGGGAATGGTCACGATTCGGACCTCCGTTTCAGCCTGCCACAACGACCCATAACTGACGGGGCGCCCCGGCTTCGTCCGCTTCGCGTACGCCACTTTCGACATCCACCTCAACGCTGGCTTGACTTCAACTTGGCGCTTGACTTCCTCGCCGGGGTACACGCCATACGACAAAACACCCGGTCGCACCATGTCGAAATTCGCCTCCGGAAGATTCAAAATCCCGCCCGAGTTGTTGAGATGCCTGAGCGCGGGGGCAGGCTCGCTCAATTTCTCATAGATTCGCAGAACATCATGGAATCGCTCCAGCTGCATCAATGAGTAACTCCGGTCTGCAAGCTCCGAGTTGGCGAGGTGGGAATAAATCCCCTCCACGTCCACATGTTTCAGGCGCAGGGAATGTTCGATGAAGGGCGCGACCTCGTATTCATGCACGCCCACGCGCTCCATGCCGGTGTCG
>CAYPCK010000479.1:0-2520 GCA_964409185.1 uncultured Anaerolinea sp.
TCATCACCGGCATGATGACCCACATGTGCGTGGACGCCACCGCCCGCGCCGCCGCGGATTTTGGATTTCAAGTCATCGTCGCGGAGGATGCCTGTGCCACGCGGGATTTGCAATATGGCGATACGACCATCCCCGCGGACTTGGTTCACAAGTCATTTCTCGCTGCGTTGAAGTCGTATGGCAAGGTGATGAAGACGGGCGAGATCATCGCGCATCTCGCGGCTGAGATGGTGAAACAATAGTGTGGTTTCGATACGCCCCTCGACAATCGCTCGAGGCTACTGAACCACCGTTTGAAAATCGTCAATCTAAAATCGTAAATCGTAAATCCAAAATCGTAAATCCAAAATGACAACCCTCAACCCCGAAAAACAAAAACAAGCCAAGCAATACGCCCGCATCCGCCGCCGACTGTGGCTGGTGGATACGCTCTTCAGCGCGCTGTATTTTTCCGCATGGATTTACTTCGGCTGGGCAATTTCACTGCGTTAGCGGCTCTCGACCATCACGACCAATCCGTGGTTGTTGGTCCCGATGTTCGTCGCGATCTTCGGCGGGATATTCTTCATTCTCAACCTCCCTCTCGGTTACTACAGCGGATTCGTCCTGCCGCATCGCTTCGGTCAATCGAACCAGACTCTCAAAGGCTGGATTACGGATCAACTCAAGGGTCTGGCGATTGGAATTCCGCTCGGGTTGATCGTGCTGGAATTGATGTATCTCGCTCTCCGCACGGCTGGCAACCTGTGGTGGCTGTGGGCGGCGGGTGGACTTTTGGTTTTCAACGTCTTGCTCATCAACCTCGCGCCGATTCTCATCATGCCGTTGTTCAATAAATACGTTCCGCTCGGCGACGAACACAAGGATTTGGCAGACCGCCTGCTCAAACTCGCCGAGCGCGCGAACACGAAAGTTCGCGGCGTGTTCAAGTTCGACATGTCGAAGCGGACCAAGTCTGCCAATGCCGCGTTGACGGGCATCGGCAACACGCGCCGCATCATTTTGGGCGATACGCTCATCAACGAGTTTTCAGCCGACGAAGTGGAGACCGTGCTTGCCCATGAGTTGGGACATCATGTCAATCGTGATATTCCCGTGCTGGTCACGTTCGGGATTCTTAGCACAACACTCGGTCTGTATCTCGCGTCTCTGGGATTGAATTTGACGATTGATGTGTTCGGCTTCACCTCGCCCGCCGATGTCGCCGCGTTGCCCGCGCTGGGACTGATCTTCGGCGGGTATGACCTGCTGACCATGCCGCTCAACAACGCCGTCTCGCGCTGGCGGGAGAATATGGCTGACGATTACGCGCTCAGCTCCACTGGGAAGAATGAAGCGTTCGCGTCCGCTTTTACGCGGCTGGCGAATCAGAATCTGGGGGAGGTTGATCCCGAAAAATGGGTGGTGTTCATGTTCTACTCACATCCGCCCTTGGGGGAGAGGATTGCCAAAGCGATGAATTGGAAAACAAACTAATTCTCCAATCGTCGTCTTCCCCAATCTCTGGTTTCTAATTCTCTGGTCTCGATACGCTCGCAAACCCCGCTCGCTACTCGACCAGCGGTATTTACCAATTACCAATCACCTTCACTCCTGCCACTCCAACTCAAAATTGCCGATCGCAACGGTGTCGCCCTCTTCAACTCCGGCTTTGCGTAAGGCTTCGTCCACGCCGAGAGTTTCCATGATCTTTTGGAATCGCCGCAAGGACCCATCGTGTTCCCAGTACGTCATCTTCGCGGCGCGTTCGATGGCGGCGCCGGTGACCCTCCATTCGTGCGCGCCTGCGCGTTGGACGGTGAACTCGCGCGGATCTTCCTTCGGTTTGTAAACCGGCATCGGCGCTTCGAACGCCTCAAGCGGGGGAGCGTCTTGCAGTTTCTGATACGCCTTCACCAGCAGGTCGCGCGTATTCGTCCGAGCCAGCGCGGAGATGGTCCTCAATTCCACTTTCAGATTTTTGAACTTCTTTTGGATGTCTGCGAGTCGTTCCTGAACTTCGGGCTGGTCGATCTTGTTCAGCGCGACGATCTGCGGCTTCTTCGTCAGGTTCGGGTCGAATAGCGAGAGTTCCGTGTTAATCTGGCTGTAATCGGCGATCGGGTCTTCGGATAACCCGTCGAGCAAATGGATGAGCACCCGCGTCCGCTGGATGTGACGCAGAAAATCGTGTCCGAGCCCCGCGCCTTGACTCGCGCCCTCGATCAGACCGGGGATGTCTGCCAGCACGACGGACGCGTTCACGTCAATTTCAGCGACGCCGAGATTTGGCTCCAGTGTTGTGAAAGGATACGCGGCGATCTTCGGTTTGGCGTTCGTCAACACAGAAAGCAATGTTGATTTGCCCGCGTTGGGGATGCCGATCAAGCCGATGTCGGCGATCAACTTCAATTCGAGTCGGAGGCGTCTCTCTTCGTGCGGCGCGCCTTTTTCCGCGGTGCGCGGCGCTTGATTGCGCGACGTGGCGAAGTGTTGATTCCCGCGTCCGCCGCGCCCGCCTTTGCAGATCACGAGTTTTTG
>CAYPCK010000480.1:0-2516 GCA_964409185.1 uncultured Anaerolinea sp.
GCTGTCGGGTTGGGGCTGGCTGATGCCGTCTGCGAGCATCTGAACCTGTGACTTGGTCACGAGCGGCTTGGGCATGAATCCTTCCGAGAACCAGGCGAGGAGGCGTTGGAATAAAACGGGGAACGGCAACACGATGATGGATTTGCCCATCGCTTTGGCAATCTGCCGCGCGGCTTGGGAGAAGGGGAATTCCTCAGGTCCCAGAACAGCCGCAATCTGGCGCGAGAGGCGGGATTCGTCCACGAGGCAGGCGCGGATCGCGTCCACGAGATCTTCCACCGCGACGAGTCGTACCGCCTTTTCTTTGATTCCCACCGTGGCAAAGATCGGCATCCGCCGGAAGAGGTTGCTCAGGTTGTTCAGCAGGTGATCGCCTTGTCCGTAGACCAGCCCTGCCTTGAGGATGGTGAAATTCAACTTCGAGGCGCGGACGATCTGCTCGCCCTGCCATTTGGTTTTGTGATACTCCGAGTTGACATTCGGGCGCGCAGTGAGATAACTCACCAGCACAAATTTTTTCACGCCCGCGTTCTCTGCCGCCGTGACGGCTGAGCGCGTCCCGTCCACGTGCAGGCGTTGGTAGGTCTGCTCGGCGGTTTCTGTGCTCGTGCCCGCGCAGTGCGCGACCGCGTCACAACCGTGGAAGGCTTTGGTCAACTTTTCGGTGTCGTTGGCGTCGGCAGGGAAGAACACCGCGCCTTCGATGGGGGAGGTGTTGCGCGTGTACTTCCCGCGCGAAATAACGATCACCTCGTGCCCGCGCTCCACGAGGTCGCGCGCCAGATGCCTGCCGATGAAACCCGTCCCGCCGGTGATTGCGATTTTCATTGGATACTTCCTTATCTCTGTTAAGTGGTCGAGTAGCGCGAAGCGCATATCGAGACCGCCGCGGTTAATTCATTCTTCTCAACACAATGTCCAAAACGATGCCCAAAATATACATCGCTCCAAATAAACGGATGTGTCGTAATTGCGGTGTGGAGAACCAGCGGGGCCACAAGTCGAAACCCGCGGGCGCTTCCTTTGGGCGCGGCTGTGAGAGCAGTTGAATCACTCCCCAGCCGCGTCCGCCCGCGAGGAAGACGAGCAACACGGTCGGCAGGAAGAACTTTGCAACGAAAACGAGGTACAACACTGTAAGATACGAGAACAGGATGGTGGCAATGTTGACCATGCGCGCGGTCCGTTCACCGAGCCGCACGGGGAGCGAGCCGACGCCTTTCTTGGTGTCCGCGTCGATCTTGTCCACGTGCTTGCCCCAGTTGAAACTGCCGAAGCCGAAGCCGAACGCCATGCCTGCCAGCGCGAGCGCGCCGACATTGTCCGGGATGCCGCCCGCCAGGATGCTGTACATGCCGGGGATGAGCACCATGCCCCAGTTGATGAAGATCAAAATTTCACCCAACCCCAAATATTTCAAGGGCCAGGCGTAGGTGGGAAGGATCGCCGCGCCAAAGAGGAAGAGTCCGATGACCAGCGGGGAAAAATCCGTGTAGAACAACACGAACACGCCGCACAACACCGCGATCGTCCCTGCCGTGAGGAACCAGCGCGCCCAGTCCTGCTTGGTCCAGAACTTGTGCACCAGCGGATGAATGCCGTATTGCCCGCGATAGTAATTGTCCTCGTCGATGCCGCGCGTGAAGTCAATGTAATCGTTCACCAGATTCTCCGACGAATGCGCGAAGTAAATGCCGAGCGTCATCGCCAGCCAGAGCGGAACGTCGAAGAAGCCATCGCGGAAGGCGAGCAAGCCCGCGATCACACCGGAGAGCAGGGTTAGTTGCGTCACCGTGGCGCGCGTCGAGATCAGCCACTTGGCGATCGTGTCGAAACCATCCCAGACGTTCTTGTCGTTGGTCTTGACGGGTTTTTGCAGGGCAAACCACCAAAGTTTGAGGTTCATGTATATGTCTCCTGATTCTATTATTTAGGGGCACGACATGTCGTGCCCCTACGATTACGTATACCTTTTATACAATGTTTCCCATCCCAAGGCAGACCCGACGGCGTAAAAAAATTCCATCCCGAAACGAAACAGCAGGTCAGGCGCAAACGCCGGGCGCGGCAATGAAAGAATTTTTCCCCGTCTCAACAAATACATGATCTTCGGGATGTCCACCAATCCGCGGCGGTCAATTTCGCCATCCAGAGTTAATCCTGCAAAACATTGCATCGTGGTGTAATGATCGAGACCGGGCTTGTACTCCACCGTGCAGACGAGCGGGACATCCCTATCGTTGAATGCAATGTGTCGGACTCCGCGCGGCGCGACGACGGTGTCGCCTGCTTTGCCGTAGCAATCTGTTCTGCCAATCCTCGCGCGGATCTCGCCTCGCTCCACGTGGAAGATTTCATCCTGCGCCACGTGGACATGCTCGAACGGGACATAGCCGCCCGGCGCCACACTCCATTCCATGACGTATGCTTCCGGCGTGGACGAGATGCACCGAAACGTTTCTTTCGTGATCGGATTCGTGAACGGTTTGTACAGGTCAATTGACATCTAATGCTCC
>CAYPCK010000481.1:0-2511 GCA_964409185.1 uncultured Anaerolinea sp.
GATACCTCCACCGATTCGAGCCCGGCGCTTTTCAAGTTCGAGGAAGCGACGAAATCAAACCCGCCGCGCCGGTTCGGCTTTACGTCGCGCGCCAGCACCCAGTGCGGGGCGTGGATCGTGTTGTCCATTTGCAAGCCATAGCCGACGATATTCCTGCCCGCCTTGCGCGCGTGAGGGATGAGCGATGCCGCGCCGGCATCTTCGGCGCACACGATCAACGTGCCGTCGGCGGGCAGGAGGTTGACGAACGATTCGAACGATCTCGTCATCGCTTCGAAGGTCGGGAAAAAATCGGGGTGGTCGTGCTCAAGGTTGGTGACGACTTCGATCTGCGGTTTCAGCCCGAGGAACATGTTGTCGTATTCATCCGCTTCGATCACGAACAGTTTGCCCTTGCCCGCGCGGGCGTTGACGCCGAGGTTTTTCATCACGCCGCCGACGATGAACGACGGGTCGCGCTTGAGTTCGGTCAGCACCCAGGCGGTCATCGCGGTGGTGGTGGTCTTGCCGTGCGTGCCGGCGACGGCAATGCCGGTTTTTTCCGACATCCACTCGCCGAGGAAGTCCGCGCGTTTATACACGGGGATGTTCTTCTGCGCCGCGGCTTGCACTTCCGGGTTATCGTCGGCGATGGCGGAGGAGCGCACGACCCAATCGGCTCCCGCCACGTTTCGAGCGTGGTGCCCGATGTACACGGTCGCGCCCGCTTTGCGGATCTCGTCGGCAAACGGGGTCAGCGCGCGGTCAGAACCGCTCACCGCGTATCCGCTCTCCAGCAGGAGGCGGGCGATGGCGGAAAGTCCGCTACCCCCGATGCCGATGAAATGGACGTGTGTCATGTTAGTTGGCTAGTTGATCAGTTGGCTGTTTCGATAGTTGGTTGGTTTAGATGTACACCACGATGATGAAGACAAACGCGAGGATGATCGCGAAGTAGATGCCGGGGTCGCCGAGGAGTTGGGGGGGCATGTACAGCATCATATTGTTGATCTTGCTGAGCAGGGTCGGGTCGGTGGGGGCGGTCACGATCTGCGAGAACGGATATCTTGCTTTATCGAGGTAAAAGAGCACACTGCCCGCGATGAAATATCCGTTCACGCCGCCGAGGATCACGCCGATGACCGTATCCTGAAACCGTTCGCGCACGGCGCGCGAGGCGAGGTGCTGGATGCTGACCACGGTCTGGTAGCCGAAATACACCAACACACCGAGGATGATGACGCGCGCCCAAAACAGGTTGATGTCGGCTTCGTCCATGGATCGTACCAGCGGGAGGTAGGTGCGCAGGACGTGGTTGATGGCGAGCGCCAGGATGGCGCTGAAGGTGACGAGCAGTTCCTTCGCCCACCCGCGCATCCCACCGATGAACCCAAAGAGCAGGACGTACATCCAGAAGACAATATCAATGCTCATCATAGACTCTTCACTCCTGCCAGTTCGATCAACGCGCTGGCGATCTTCTCCGCGGCGCGCGGGTGCGAAAGTTCGAACATTGCCGCGCGCATGGATTTCAATTTATTCTTGTTCTCGAATAGGACATTCAAGGTCATCATCAGTTCCGTGTTCAGGCGATGATCTTCCAGGACGACCGCCGCGCCGCGCCAGGCGAGAAACTCGGCGTTCACTTTTTGATAGCGCCAGGCATGCGGGTAAGGCACCAGGATGGCGGGCAACCCGAACAATGGGAATTCACCCAACACGGAAGCGCCGGCGCGGGAAACCACCACATCCGCCGCGGCGAACGCCGCGCCCATTTCGTGCAGGTAGGGCATGGCGTGGTAACGGGCGGCGAGGTCCATGGGGAGTTGCTCGCGCATTTGCTTCACATATTGCCAGTCCAGATCGCCCGTCAGGTGGATGATCTCGAACTTGGCGAGCAGATCGCGCAGGTGGTTGATCACAGCGAGGTTGATGGAGCGCGCGCCCTTGCTCCCGCCGAACGCCAACAGCACAGGGTTTTCGCCGGAGACGCCGAGGTGGCGGGTCGCTGTCGAACGGTCCCAAAGCGAAAGGTCGGGGCGAATCGGGTATCCCGTCTCGCGCACTTTCTTTTTAAAGAACTTCTGCGACTGGCTGGTCGTCACCGCGATCACATCCGCATAGCGGGCGAGGGATTTCAACGCCAAGCCCGGTTCGATATCCGGCGTGTACAATAGGGTCGGGATGGAATAGCCGGCGATTGCCACCGGCATCGCCACGTATCCACCGGTGAAGAGCATGACCTCCGGTTGGAAATCTTTGAGGATGCGGCGCGCGGCAAGAATGCCGCGCCCCAGCGTGACCAGGTTGCCCGGCAACGCGGAAAGCCCGACGCCGTGGATGCCCGCGGCGGGGACGCTGGCAAACGCGATCCCCTGGCGCGTCACCAGCGATTCCTCCATGCCGCCCCTGCCCCCCACCCAGAGCGTGTCCACGTCGGTGACATTAGCCCTCAGCCCGCAGTGAACCGCCAGCGCGGGAAACACCCCCCCACCCCGACCACCCGCGCAAAACAAAAAACCCACCGAAAGA
>CAYPCK010000482.1:0-2508 GCA_964409185.1 uncultured Anaerolinea sp.
TTCCGGTCTTGTGTCCCTTCCAAACGACGTAGAATTTTTGCTTCGGCATGGTGATAAAAGTAGGGGCAAGGTCTTCTCGCCCCGTTTCGGGGGGGGTGACGCCACCCCGACAAAATTATAACGGATCCACCCAGCCCGTCTCTTCCACCGCCATGAAAATATCGGTGGCAGAGATCATGCCGATCAACGTGCCGTGTTCGTCGGCAATCGGCAGGTGATGGAACTTTTTCTCCTGCATAATCTTCGAGCACTCCTTCAATGTCCACTCCGCCCTGCCGGTAATGATGGGACCCGACATGATCTCGCGGATTTTCGTCTCGGCGGGGTTGCGTTCCACCGCAACGATCTTATCGCGGATGTCGGTGGTGGTGACGATACCGTATTGCTTGTTCTTCTCGCTGATATCCACAACCACGCTGTGGATGTTGCGGCGGCGCATGAGCGTCATGGCATAGGATACGGTTGTATCCGGGTCAACGACGACAACGGGACTGCTCATCCAATCTCGCACAAGGTGGGGCATGGGTTCCTCCAAATGTGTGTTGGCGGAGCGGGATGGCATCCCGCTCCACGTTTTATTTTACAACCAATTCCACCGAATCCATCGCAAGCAGTGAACCATCGGCGGCGCTGATGTCTTGGATTTCGATGCGGATCGCCGCGCCGGATAAAATATTCCCCAGCGAGATGACCTCATCGAACGCGCCGGGCGCGCCGAGGTCGGCGGCAGTGACAGCAATGGCGCCGACAGCAAGTTCCACCCCGCCAACATCATAGATTCTGTACGTGAGAGTATTTTCGAACGGCGCGATCGCCACAGTACCCCTGACCTGCACCGAACTGAACACCTCTCCGCCGTTGGCAGGCGACTCGATTTTGATCGCGCGGGGTCTGCCATCCGGTGCGAAGGTGACGTAGTCCGTCATTTCGAGTTGGTTGTTGAGCAAGCGGTAGTGGCGTTCGGTGCGAAGAGTCGGGCAACAGAACGGGTCGTCGGCATCATGCGTGGTGGCGGCGAGAAAGACCTCGCCATTCTCGATTCCCAGCCCGGCGATGACGGGGCGGTCGTCAATAAAAACGGATGTCAAAAACACAGGCTGGACGTTCTGGTTGACATACAACGCGAGGAAGGTGAACACGCCCGTCCCGCCGTAATTTTCCGAGACGATCGCCACGGATTCGTTTACGCCGTCGTTGTTCAGGTCGCCGAGCGCGATGAAATCGGAGACGCGAACTTCGACGAAGTCGACTTCCCCGGCAGTCCCCGACTGATACACACCGTCAGACAATTGCACAACATCGATCTGGTCGGAAAGCCCAAGTTGATATTGCGCGTTACGGATCTGTTCGACATAATCGGGCGCAGGCGTTGGGGTATCGGGAGGCAGAGTCGCTTCGGGAGCCGGGGCAACCGTCCCTGCGGGAGAGGCGGGGGCGCATCCGGCTAAAAAGAAGAGGAGCAATGCCGCGAGGAAATTGCCACGTCGCTCCCGCTGGTCGCTCCTCGCAACGACACGATTCAAGGAATGACGGGAAACCATGTCGCGCCTCCATCGTCAGTGCGGTACAACGAGCGGTGATTGGTCGGGTCTTGCGTGATGACGTATCCCGCGGCCGTGTTGAGAAAATCCATGCCGATGAAAATCTCGCCGAAGTCAACATCCGGCGAGACGATGCTCCACGCCTGCGCCGCATCGCGCGTGACGTAAAACTCATCGCGATTGTACACAATCGCTTCATTCGCGGACAGGAAGTCCGCTTCGCCGCCGCCGGGAATCATCGCCGGCGTGAGCGACCACGTATTGCCCGCATCATTGGAAACATACACCGCCGTGCTGATCGGCTCGGATGTAACGCGCATGACGAGATAGGCGTCTGTTTGCGTTACGAATGAAATTTTTTCGATAACGAGTTCCGCATTTGCCGAATCCGGCGGTAGAGGCAGAGCGACTTGAGACCACGTTGCGCCGCCGTCATCGGCGCGGAAGAGGTATGCCGCGCCCGGCGCGTAGACCACGCCATGAATCCACGCGGTCTGCATGTTCAACGGAGTCAACCCGTATTTGAGTCCGCCGAGCGGAAGCGAGTCGCTTTCGCTAGCGTGGTTCGGGTCGTTGATGAATTTTAACCTCCACGTTGCGCCGCCGTCGCCGGTTTGATACACAGCCACCGCGTTCGAGCCGGCGCCGACGCCGAGATCGGCAAGCATCCAGCCGTTTGATTCATCGAGGAAACTCATGTGTCCGCTACTGAACGGGACGTTGATCGTGATCCACGTGATGCCGCCGTCGAACGTGCGGTATAAGAACCCACCGTTTGGAAAATTCTCGAAATCCGTTTTTAGAATCCACACGTGCGAATTGTCCAACGCAAACCAGTTGACGCTATAGCCGATCTCGGTCAGCGCGGGCGGCGTAACGTCATACCACGCGATACCGCCGTCGTTTGTGCGGACGATTTGGGTCTCGGTCACACCCCAGCCATCCAGTTCGGTGATAAAACGAATCC
>CAYPCK010000483.1:0-2508 GCA_964409185.1 uncultured Anaerolinea sp.
GCGCTCAAACTCAAAGCGGATATCGTCACGGTCAGCCACGACGCGCCCGGTCACAACAACGTGGACGCGGTCAAAGGCGCGTCGCACGTGATTGACGGCGCGGGCGAGTTCGAGATCGGCGGCGTCTTTGTCACCGGCGTTGCCACCGACGGCGGCGGGGCTAGCAAAAATAAAGGCAAAGGTTCGGCAAGTAACACGGTTTACGTTTTCGATTATGACGGCATCACCGTTGCGCATCTCGGTGACCTCAAACAAACTCCGACGCAATCAGAGATCGAGTCGCTTGGCACGATCAACGTTGCGTTGGTCCCCGTCGGCGGGGGCGGCGGGTTGAACGCGGCGAAGGCGGCGGAAGTCATCAGCCTGATCGAGCCGAACCTCGTTGTGCCGATGCACTATTCCACGCCGGCGGTAAAACTCTCGCTTGACTCGCTCAGCAAGTTCGTCAAAGAGATGGGGCTCTCGAAGCCGGAGACCCAGCCGTCCCTGAAGGTGACGCGCTCCGGTCTTCCGGATGAAACCCACGTCGTCGTGTTGGAATATCAAACGAGTTGATGTTGTGATGTAGGGGCGACCCATTGGGTCGTCCTTTGACAAAAGGAAAAAATGGAAGTCAAAGTTTTGATGACATGGGACATCGTCGGCGAACGCGACCAGGAATATTTCGAGTTCGTCATCGGTGAATTCATTCCCGGCGTGCAGCGGCTCGGCTTGCAACCCGCCGAAGCGTGGGCGACGATCTACGGGTCCTATCCGCAAATTCAAGTTGGCTTACTCGCCTCCGACGCGATCGAAGCGCGCCGCATCATCGACTCGAACGATTGGGGGATCCTGCAAAACAAACTGTTCAACTACGTGAAAAACTTTTCGTACAAGATCGTGCCCTCGCGCCCCGGGTTTCAATTCTACGCGCCCGACAACTAAATGACGTCTCGTTGGTTTTATTTTCTCTGCTCCATCGAGGGCGCGGTCGCATTGGTCGCGCTCCTTTTGATTCCCTCCGAAGGCGGAAATCTCTCGCCGGCGCGCCTCGCGTTGCTGACGATCATTCTATTATTGATGATGATTTTTGCATGGATGGGATATCGCCCTCCTCAACCGGCTCGCCTTGCCCAGCCTCTTTCCATCGTTATCTCTGCGCTTCTTTCCCTGACATTCAGCCTGACCCTCTTTCTGCTGCGTTACCTCGACCCCGGGCAACTGCTTCCGCTGAATCAGCGGTTAAGTCCACTGCTTTGGTATTTGCTTGTTCTTTCGCTTCAATCTACATTCTTGCTCCTCGCCCTCAAAAACGGATTCCACATCGGTGGGCTCAAACAAAATTATCGGATCTACCACGCCTCCCTCTCTGCCTTCTGCCTGCTGCTTCTAGTTCTGCTCTTCGTCTCTCTCACCAAACTCGGCATCACCAAGGACGAAGCCTACTGGGGCGAACCGGGCGTTCCGATTCTCGGTTGGCAATTTGTGTTGGCGATTCTTCTTGGCGCAGGGACGCTGATTCACTGGTTACTGGTCACTGATCACTCCAAATCATCCAATTCTCCACTTACTACATATCTTCTTCCTTTATCAATCTGGTTGACCGCCTCCGCGCTTTGGCTGAGTGTGCCAATCAGCTCGTTGAAGAACAGTTTCTATGCGCCAATCACCCCGCCCTACACAACTCCCTTCCCGTATTCCGACGCGGGGTTCTACGATTACCTCTCCCAATCCCTGCTCATCGGCACGGACTATCTCGGCGGCATCCCGCCGCGCCCCTTGTACGTGACCTTCCTCGCCGCGCTTCATTCCCTCTTCGGGCAGGATTACTTGCGTATTATCACAGCGCAAACGCTGGTCTTCGCCCTCTTCCCTGTCGCGTTGTACTGGCTTGGGACGAAACTCCACTCCCGCGCCGCCGGTGTCACCATCGCCTTCTTCGCCATCTTCCGCGAGTTGACCACGTTGTGGGTTTCCTCCAACACGCGCACCGCCAGCACGAAAATGTTCATCACCGATTTTGCGACTTCCTTGGGCATTGCGTTGGTCTGCCTCCTTGTCATGCGCTGGCTGGACATACGCGACACAAAGTCCACGTTGATCGCGGGCGGCGCATTCGGGTTGTTGCTGTTGCTCCGTACGCAATCGCTCGTCATACTGCCATTTGTTTTCATTCAGGCTTGGTTCGCCTACCAAAAGAAGTGGAAGGACTGGCTCCTCGCCTGCGTCGCCTTTGGACTGGTGATGTCCGCGACGATCGCGCCTTGGTTGACTCGAAATTATCTGCTCGTCGGACAATTTGCCTTCGACGATCCCTCGCAGATGGCGGTCATTTTCTCGCAGTACTCGTTCGACGAAAACCTCGACATCAGCCAATTCGATTTTGAAAACGAAAGCCTCGGGAATCGCATCGTCACGTTCACGCTTGAAAACCCCGGGTTTGTGGCAGGGTTCATCACGAACCATTTTCTCAATACCGAGATCGGCGGCTTGCTTGCCCTGCCGTTGATCCAGCCCTTCAACGGCTTG
>CAYPCK010000484.1:0-2506 GCA_964409185.1 uncultured Anaerolinea sp.
TGCACTTGCGGCATGACGCGCCCGCCTCCCGCGCAGGGAAAGTTGATCCGGTTTCCCAATCCGCCACTTCACCTTGACGCTTTTCCGACCGTTAGGTATAACCAGCCGCAACCTTTGTAAGTATCGGAAGTGAATGCCTAATCTCATGTATGAATTCGACAAAACTGACGTAAAAATCGTAAACCTTTTGATTGAAGATGGGCGCATGTCCGCTTCGGAGTTGGCGCGGCGGATCGGCGATATTTCGGAGCGCGCGATTCGTTATCGCATCGAGCGCATGATCGTTGCGGACGTGGTGCAGATCGGCGCGGTGATTCGCCCCGAGGCGTTCGGCATGACGATCAAAGCGGACGTGTGGCTCGAGGTTGAGTCTGATTTGATTTTGGAAGTCGCGCGCAAGATGGCGCAATTCGAAAACGTGACGTATGTGGCGTGCGGCATCGGGCAGAACGATATCAGCATTCAGATTGTGGCGAAGGACACCGCGGAGATTTATCACTTTGTGACCGAGGTTGTGCGGAAAGTGACCGGCGTGCGCAAGACGACGACTTCGATCGTGCCGCTGGTATTGAAAGACGTGTACATGTGGCGCGTGCCTGAGCGCATCTCACAAGAGTTGGATGAAAAGCAAGCCGCATGATGTAGGGGCGACCTACCGGGTGAACGCAGGGAAACTTCATCGTTCCTGATGGGTCGCCCTTCCAGCAAAATTATTCGGAGGAAAATTCATGTTTGGCGCAAAGACGCAATCGTTACAGAAACGCGCGATGGAGGTGTTGCCGCTCGGCGTCAACTCCAATTTCCGCTTTTGGGGAGAGGGCATCACCCCGTATGTGCAGAAAGCCAAAGGCTCGCATTTATGGGACGTGGACGGGAACGAGTATGTGGATTATCGCATGGCGTTCGGTCCGATAATTTTGGGGCACTCGTACGATGAAGTAGATCAGAAAGTCATCGAAGAGATCAAAAACGGATTGCTTTTCGCCATGACGGGCGAATTGGAAGTGGAAGTGGCGGAAATGATCGCCTCCATGGCTCCGGGTGTGGAGATGGTGCGCTTTGCCTGTTCAGGAACCGAAGCGACGATGCACGCCATCCGCGTGGCGCGGGCGTATACCGGACGCGATTTAATCTTGAAGTTCGAAGGAAATTATCACGGCTTCCACGATCACACCTTGTGGTCCACGTATGCGCCGGTGGCGGCGTATGGCAACAAGCGGAGTCCGATTCCGGTGCCTGCCTCCTCCGGCATCCCGAAAACGATGCGCGAGTTCATCATCACGCTCCCGTTCAATGACTTCGAGGGTTTCGAGCGCGTGATGCGTTCGTATGGCGAGCAGATCGCGGCGGTGATTTCCGAGCCATGCCAGGGAAATTGCGCGGCGATCAATCCGCAGGATGGGTTTCTTGAACTCATCCGCAAAAAGACAGAAGAATATGGCTGTGTGTTCATTCTCGATGAAGTGAAGACCGGCTTCCGCATTGCGAACGGCGGCGCGCAGGAGTATTACGGAATCAAACCGGACCTTGCGACGTATGCAAAAGCATTGGGCAATGGGTATCCTATCGCGGCGTTCGGCGGCAAAAAAGAGATCATGTCCATTATCGGGCAGGGAGTCGCGCAAGGCGGGACGTATACGAACAACAAGCCCGGCGTGGCGGGCGCGTATGCGACGCTGAAGTTGCTCAAGGAAAAACCGATCCTCAAAACCATCGCCCAGCGCGGACAACGCTTGATGGATGGCTTGAAGGACATTTTTGAAGAAAACGACATTCCCGTTGTGATGACCGGTTACCCCGCGATGTTCTCATTCTCCCTTGGCGTGGACAAAGTCACGAACCAGCGCGAGTGGGCAACCAGCGACCATGGCATGTACCTCAAACTGGCAGAGAAAGCCATCGCCCGCGGGGTAATGCCCGACTTCGACGCGCGCGAGCCGTGGTTTCTGTGTTACGAACACTCCGACGCGGATATTGATAAGACGTTGAGCGTGTATGCGGAGATTGTGAAGGAAGTGAAGAAGTAAATCGTTGGCAGGTTTGAAGGTTGAAAAGTTTGAACGTTCAAACCTGTTAACTTTCAAGCGTGTGAACATCACGGAGACAGCATGACCGAAAAACTAACTTCTCAAGAAATCATTGACCTCAACAAAGAATACACCTTCTTCTCCTGGTCTGTGCAGGGACAGGTGAATCCCATTCCCGTTACCAAAGCCGAAGGCGTGTACTTCTGGGATGCGGACGGGAAACGCTATCTTGATTTCTCATCCCAGTTGATGAACACCAATATCGGACATCAACATCCGAAAGTCGTCAAAGCGATTCAAGATCAGGCGGCGCAGTTGACGTTCACGCATCCCGGCAATGCTACTGAAGTCCGTGGCTTGCTCGGCAAGAAGTTAGCCGAAGTGACGCCCGGCGATTTGAAGAAGACCTTCTTCACCCTCGGCGGCGCGGAGGCGAACGAGAACGCCATCAAGATCGCCCGCTTCTATACGGGACGCCA
>CAYPCK010000485.1:0-2505 GCA_964409185.1 uncultured Anaerolinea sp.
CGGTCGTGTAAATTGTAAGTCGTGAGTTTGAGCCGGGCGCATTTCGACGCGCCCGGCTCATTTTTTATATTGACCCTATGCGATATTTTGAAACGGTTTTTCTTGTTATTTTGCTGACCGGGTGTGGGAGCGCATCCCCTCCAGCAGGCGCTGTTCGGGTCTCCGCCCCGGATGGGATGGAAATTGTATACGTCCCTGCCGGCGAATTCGTGATGGGGAGCGATGTCAACGATCCGTCTGCCGACGCCGACGAGTTCCCCTCACACCGCGTTTTTGTTGACGCATTTTGGATGGATAAAATCGAGGTCACCAACGCCATGTACGAGCTTTGTATCGACGAGGGTGCCTGCACCCCTCCCGCTCAGACCGATTATTATTCAGAGGAGGCATATGCAAATCATCCAATCATTGGGGTAAGCTGGGATCAGGCGAACGTGTACTGCGGCTGGGCAGGCCGGAGGTTGCCCACAGAAGCGGAATGGGAAAAATCGGCGCGGGGTATCGATGGTCGAATGTATCCGTGGGGCAATCAACAACCGAGCAACGCCCTGGCGAATTTCGATCAAATACAATCGGGCACTTCGCCGGCGGGGTCGTATCCGCAAGGCGCAAGTTATTACGGGATTCTGGATATGGCTGGAAATGTGTGGGAATGGGTGGCGGATGGCTACTCGGAAGGATATTACTCGGTCTCGCCGGACGAAAACCCATTGAGTACTTCGCCGGTCAACCTGCGCGTGCTGAGAGGCGGCAATTGGAACAGCGATTCGTCTGGCATCCGCGCAACGAACCGGTTTTGGGCGTTTCCGGGCAGGAACGACATGGACGGATTTCGGTGCGCGAAATCCGATTAAAATCCATCATAATGTACTATAATTGCGCATCAATCAGCCAAAAGAGGAACCATCTTTTATTGAGGAGAAGAGCGTTATGAGGCAAAGATTTCTAAACCGCATAAATTTCACGGATATTTCTCTCGGTATCATCGGCGCGGCGTTGGTGGGGTTGATCGTGGTCGGTTCGTTTAAAACGCTGGCGGAGGGAAACTACACAGCGAGGCAATGGTTGGATTTTGTTGTGTTCGGCATTGCGCAGGGGAGCATTTACGCGCTGATCGCCTTGGGTTACACGCTGGTATACGGTATCCTCCGCATGATCAACTTCGCGCATAGCGAGGTATTCATGGCGGGGTCGTTTACCGCCTATTTCGCGGCGGCATCGTTAGGAAAATCGGGTTTTCTTGAATCAAATACCTTCGTCTCCATTTTGATTCTGTTCGCGATCGCCATGACCACTTCAACGATCATTGGCGTGTTGGTGGAGCGGATCGCCTACCGTCCGCTTCGTCGCGCGCCGCGGCTGGTTCCGTTAATCACAGCCATCGGCGCGTCATTCGTCCTGCAATATATGTTCAAGGGGTTGTATGGTGACCAATTCAAAGCTTATCCGGAGATCGAGACGCTCAAGGGCAGTTACACCTGGGGCGACGTCAACATCACAAAGGTTCAGGTTGTGGTTATTATCTCTGCGGCGTTGTTGATGCTTGCCCTGTACCTCTACGTCCAATTTACCAAGACCGGCAAAGCCATGCGGGCTGTTTCGGAAGACAAGGACGTGGCTGCATTAATGGGTATCAACGTGGATGCGATCATCGTCCGCACGTTTGCGCTGGGCGCGGCGCTGGCAGGCGCGGCGGGCATCCTGTACGCGATCACGTTCCGACAAGTCAATTTTTTCATGGGCTTCATCCCTGGCATCAAAGCGTTCACAGCCGCCGTGCTGGGGGGCATTGGCAATATCCCCGGCGCAATGCTGGGCGGCATCTTTCTAGGCTTATTCGAATCGGTGGGACCGATTCTCTTCCTCGATGGTTTGAACGTTCCCGCGCCTTATCAATTGAAGGATGTGATTGCCTTCTCGATGCTGGTGCTCGTGCTCCTTTTCCGCCCCAGCGGTATTCTGGGCGAACGGCTATCCCGCACCAAGGCATAGGAGGTACACCATGGAACAAGAAACGAAAACAGTATGGTGGCTTAAAGCCACCCAGTCCGGGTTGATCGGAGGCGTGGTCGCAATCCTCGCGGCGCTGATCGGCATGGTTGAATCTTTTCACGAACGGGATATTATCGCCGGCCAGATCTCGATGGGCGAAACGCTTTTGTTGCTCATTGTCATCGGGTTCGCCTACATGACTTCGCGCGATGCCAGCCTGCCTATCACCATGCGCTTGTCCGCGGGCGTGATCACCGGCGTCGTGACGAGTGTGATGATCGTCCTCTTTATCATCCTCGGAACTTCCGTGAATTTGAGGACGGTTCTCGTAAATTCCAGCCCGGCGCTCTATAAGATCCTGACGTTTGAAATGTCAAACGCCGGCGTTGCCTATGGTCTCCTGATTCTCCTCGGCGCTTTCTTGAGCTTGGGAGTGTCTCTCCTTCACGCGGCTTCCTCGCTGTGGAGACAGATCGTCACCACGGGTTTTTCCACCATGCTTTTGCTGGCTCT
>CAYPCK010000486.1:0-1742 GCA_964409185.1 uncultured Anaerolinea sp.
TTTCCTACCGGCGGATTGAATCAAATAACACCGCCGGGTTTTAGAAGTTGCAGGGAGTATAACATGCAACGTTTCAAATCCATTGAAAGGCGGGGGCTATGCCCTGTGGGTATAATGGAATATTGCGTACATGTACATTTTCAGCAGCACACGAAACCGCAACAACAACGTTAGCCGTTCGGGTAAAAATCGGCGGAGGTCGCCACCCCGGGCTCTTTTACAGAGCGTCTGAAGAGTCAAAATCACCTCGCCCGGTCATGTCATTCTGTGCCGCGTAGCGGCGAAGAATCTCTGATTTGCCTGGAAGACTTCAATCAGCAGGAGGGATTCTTCGCTCTCTTCGGTCGCTCAGAGTGACATGAAATGTAGTTTTCAAACGCTCTCATTAGAGAAGTGCTGATATTTGATTGAGCAAACTGAACACTTGTGCTAGAATACACAGCCTCTGAGGAGCAATATGACATCCAATAATATCCGCGTGGTGGGCGCGCGCGTGCATAATCTCAAAAACATCACAGTCGAAATTCCCCGCGACAAGTTCGTGGTCATTACGGGCTTATCCGGGTCGGGCAAATCGTCGCTGGCGTTCGATACGATCTTTGCCGAAGGTCAGCGCCGTTATGTGGAATCCCTTTCAGCGTATGCGCGGCAGTTCATCGGACAAATGGACAAGCCCGACGTAGACCACATCGAGGGGCTTTCCCCGGCGGTATCCATCGACCAGAAGTCCACCAGCCACAATCCGCGCTCGACCGTGGGAACGGTTACGGAAATTTACGACTACATGCGCCTGCTTTTTGCGAGGGCAGGGATTCCGCACTGCCCTCGCTGCGGGCGGGTGGTCGTCAAGCAATCGGCGCAGGAGATCGTGGATCGGATTCAACAACTTGAGGAGGGGACGCGGGTCTTGATCCTTGCGCCACTCGTCCGCGCGCGCAAGGGGACGTATCAAGCCGTGTTCGAGGAGATCCGCAAGTCGGGGTTTGCCCGCGCTCGCGTGGATGGCGCCGTCTATTCGCTTGACGATGATATCGAACTCGACCGTTACAAGCAACACACCATCGAAGCCGTGGTGGACCGCCTTGTCATTTCACTGGGCGGTTCCAAAGAGGATAAAAAAGCCGCGCTCACCCGCCTCACCGACTCGGTGGAAACCGCGCTGAAATTCGGCGAGGGGTACATCACCGTCAATCTTGTTGATAAAAAAGAGGATGTCCAATTTTCGGAACACCTCGCCTGCCCCGAGCACGGGACGGTGATCCAAGAGGTGGAACCGCGCACCTTTTCGTTCAACACACCACAAGGCGCGTGCCCGGATTGTCAGGGACTTGGCTCGAAATTGGAGATCGACCCCGACCGCATCATCCCGGACCGCGACCTGTCTCTCAACGAGGGGGCGATCGCCAGCATGGAGTGGAGCGGACCGAAAGTGGAGGGCGGTTTCTATTGGCAAAGCCTCATCAACGCATCGAAGGCGTACAAGATCGATCTCGATAAACCCGTCAGGGAATTGTCGAAGGAACACCTCATGATCGTTTTGTACGGCACCGGCGACAAACAGATCCAGATGACCTATCAGAGCGCGAACGGGAATGAATTCAAGTTTTCGCGCGCTTTCGAAGGCGTGATCACGAACCTGGAGCGGCGCTACAAGGAAACCAACTCGGAATACATCCGTGAGAAGATCTCTGAATTCATGTCGGACCGTCCGTGCCCTTCCTGCGCGGGCAAGCGACTCAACC
>CAYPCK010000486.1:1752-2495 GCA_964409185.1 uncultured Anaerolinea sp.
CCCCGGCGCGCTGGCTGTCACTGTGGACGATGTCAACATCATCGAAGCCACATCATGGGCGGTGTTGCAGACGCTGGAGTGGGTGAAAAAGTTAATGGGCAAAAATTCGCCGCTCACGTCCAAGCAAAAAGCGATTGCAGAACGTGTGCTAAAAGAAATTCACGAACGGTTGAATTTTCTCGTCAACGTGGGGCTGGATTACCTGACGTTGAACCGTTCGGCGGTAACGCTCTCAGGCGGCGAAGCGCAGCGCATCCGGTTGGCGACGCAAGTCGGTTCGAGGCTCGTCGGCGTGCTGTATGTGTTGGACGAACCCTCCATCGGTCTGCATCCGCGCGATAATTCCCGCCTGTTGGATACGCTGAAGGGTTTGCGCGACCTGGGGAACACAGTGCTGGTTGTCGAACACGATGACGAGACCATCCGCGAGGCGGACTGGGTCATCGATCTCGGTCCTGCGGCGGGTGAGCATGGCGGCGAAGTGATCGCAAAAGGAACGCCGAAGCAGATTCTCGCGCACCCGAAGTCGCTGACGGGGCAATATTTATCTGGGCGGAAGCAGGTCGAGGTCCCGAAGAAGAGGCGCGAAGGCAATGGCAAAAGTCTAAAAATTGTCAACGCGTCCGCCAACAACCTGAAAAAGATCGATGTCGAACTTCCCCTTGGCAAACTGGTCTGCATCACCGGCGTCAGCGGCTCGGGCAAATCCACGCTGATGACGGAAATTTTGTACAACGCGCTCG
>CAYPCK010000487.1:0-2493 GCA_964409185.1 uncultured Anaerolinea sp.
TCAAGTGAGCCTCTTCGATCTCCTCGGCTTGATACGTAAGAAATTCGATGCGGCGATCCGCGTCCGCTTGCGCTTTGCGCAACTCGTTCAACTCATTGCGCAAATTCAACAACGAGTGATACGTCTGGCGGTAGTCGCTGAGGGGGCGAGAAACTTCGGCGTAGCGGTCGAGCAAACCCAAATGGGCGCGTGAATCGAGCAGCGACAAGTGTTCCGCCTGCCCATGGATGTCGATCAGAATCCCGCCGATCTCCTTCAACAGCGCGACGCCCACCGTCCGCCCGTTGACGCGCGCCACGCTCCGCCCTTCCTTGCGGACTTCGCGCGTGAGCACAACGTAATTCGGATCGTCCATCAATTCTTCGCGCTGCAGGATGAAGTGCACCGCTTCTCTTTCCGGACCTTTGAGCTGGAACACACCCTCGACGAACGCGGCGTCTGAATCGGCGCGGACGAAGGTGGTGTCCGCCTTGCCGCCGATGAGCATGACCACGGCATCGAGGATGATGGATTTGCCCGCGCCCGTTTCACCGGTGAGGATGATGAGACCGGGACCGAAACGCAGGTCGAGTTTATCTATGATCGCAAAGTTGTGTATATGAAGTTCGGTAAGCATGGTTTATTTTTTATCTGAACAATTGGATTCCAGAAAGTCGGGTAAATACAATGGGGACGGCGATGACGAGGTAGATGATCTGAAAAAGGATGCCGAAAATATCGAAGACCAACAATTCAAGCAATAGCAGCGGCATCGCGCCCAGCACAACACCCACGCACACGGTGATGAACAGTGCGCGGGAACGCCTGCGGTTTGTCACGAACCGAACACTTTCCGCGATGATCACTCCCGCCGTCGGCGCGCCAGCCGCAATGAGGAACCAGCCGAAGAACCCGATACTGCCGATCAGCGTCACGAGAAACGAGGCGATGCCCGAAAGGACTCCCGCGACAATAAAACCGAGAACGTAGTCGTACCATTCGGAGGTGTCGAACGTCTTCTGGCGTTCGCGCACGCACTCCTTACAGCGATACCCCGTCGGTGTGCGGACGGCGCACGAGGCGCAGATCGGGCGGCCACAATTATTGCATCGCAGAGATGTTTCGCGGGTTGGGTGGTTGTAACAGTAAAGTGGTTCGGTTGTGGTCATAGAACTCAAATTTTCCGTGTTGTGATCATTCGACGATCGACCATAGACCTTGGACGATGAGTATGGTCGATCGTCCGCCGTCCATGGTCGAGTGTCATCTCGGCATCCCTAGAGAATTTTCATTCATGTGCGCCGTGAGGTTTCGGTAAAAATAGCCCGGGTCGCCAAAGCGGACGAACTGCGCGTTGATATCGGCGGCGCGCACATCAATGTGATCGTCTTCCATCAAACTGACCGGCGCTTGCCCGTCCACACTGAGGACGGCGTTTTCGCTTTTCGGAAACATGCTCACCATTGAACCTTCCGCCAGAACCACCGCGCGATCCACCGAAAGATGCGGAGCGATCGGCACCAGCAAAATGTTGCGCAATTCGGGTGGCAGGATGGGTCCGCCCGCGGCGAGGGCGTAGGCAGTCGAACCCGTCGGAGTCGCAGCGATCAGTCCATCGGCGACGTAACTGATGAGTTCGCGCCCATCCACCGAGGCTGTGAGGCGCACGGGGCGAAGCATCTGCCCGCGCCCAACGACGACTTCGTTCAAAGCGTTCCACTCACCCATCGGGTCGCCCGCGCGGATGTGTTCGGCGCGTAACATCATGCGGTTTTCGATCCACGCTTCGCCGTCGAACATTTTTTGAAAGTACTCGCGCCAGTCTGTGCGCTCGACCTGCAAAAGAAAACCGATGCGCCCGAGGTTCACGCCAAGGATCGGCACATGGCTTGGGGCACACAGATGTCCCGCGCGCAGGATACTCCCGTCGCCGCCTGCAATGATAAGCAAATCGAATTCACCAGCACGGACGCGCTTGCGCAGGTCTTCGTCGTAGATCGAGCCGTGCGGCGCGTCCATGCCCATCTCTTTGAGAAAGACAGCCATCGCCTCCGCCTCCGAAAAGGCTTCAGGCATTTTCGGATACGCCGTGACAACAGGATGCTTCGGGATGAAGGCGTCGGACATGGTGAGGTAATTATAAAGTAAACAGGTAGACACGTATACAAGTACACAGGTTGACTTGTCTACGTGTTTACGTCAGCGCCTGATCGCAAACCGACCGAAACCCGCATCGCCTGCAACGGGATGCCTGCTCGTGCGACCTCGGCACCTCTTTCCTCATCCCATCGCGCTTCATTTCGGTGATTAACTCGATCAACGACTGCTCGAGCGCGGGCGTGTACTCGACCGCAAAGTCCCTGCCCTCGTAATGGATGATCCCATACGGCGGGCGTTTGCCATAGGTCTTTTCTACCAGCAGGCAATACGAAGCCAGTTGATAAATGTGCGAATCATACGGCGCCTCGGGCACACGTCCCGATTTCACTTCGATAGGGATGATCCTTCCGTTTT
>CAYPCK010000488.1:0-1047 GCA_964409185.1 uncultured Anaerolinea sp.
TTTCTTCCGGTCCCAGCTTGGTGTCCCGCGCTTCCACTTCGTATTTCTCAATATGCACCGACGTAAAACGGTCTTCCTGCACCAATCGTTCCGAGATCAAGATCGCGTCTTCGTAGTTGCCGCCCTCCCACGAAAGGAACGCGATCACCACATTTTGTCCGAGCGCGAGTTGCCCGCTTTCGGTTGACGACGAGTCGGCGATGATATCGCCTTTCTTGATCTTCTGCCCTTTGACCACCGCCGGGCGCTGGTCGATGCAGGTGCTCTGATTGGAACGCTGATACTTGCGGAGCTGATACGTGTGCTGGCTCCCGCCTCTTTCGCGGACGGTAATCGTGTTCCCCGTCACCGACGTGACCTCCCCGTCGGCGTCCGCGACCACTACCTGACCTGAATCCAACGCGGCATGATACTCCATGCCCGTGGAAACCAGGGGGATTTCCGGGCGCACCAACGGAACAGCCTGTGCCTGCATGTTCGAACCCATCAACGCGCGGTTGGCGTCGTCATGTTCGAGGAAGGGGATCAAGGCCGCGCTGATACCCACCACTTGGTGAGGCGCAACATCCATGTAATCGATCGAATCGGGCACCGAAAAAATGAACCCGGAATGGTATCGGCAGGAGACACGTTCACGCACAAACTCTTTTTTATCGGTAAGCGGCGCGTTCGCCTGCGCGATCACGTACTTGTCCTCCGCATCGGCCGAAAGGTAATCGAACTGGTCAGACACATACGGAACGATCTCCACCGGCTGACCAATCCTAGCAAGTTTCTTCATCATCTTCGCATCGATGAGCTCGCCTGCTTCAAAAACGACCTCCTCCGATTTTGGATCAACCACTTTTTCGCGCAACGTACGTCCTTCGAGACGCTCGTCCTCCGCTTCCATCACACGATACACCTTGCGGTACGGAGTCTCGATAAACCCGAATTCATTGACCCGAGCATAGGTGCTGAGCGAGGCGATCAGCCCGATGTTCGGCCCCTCGGGCGTTTCAATCGGGCAAACCCGTCCGTAGTGCGTCGGATGCACGTCACGGACCT
>CAYPCK010000488.1:1057-2492 GCA_964409185.1 uncultured Anaerolinea sp.
AAACGAAGCCAAACGACCGATCAAGCCAATGTTCGGTCCCTCCGGCGTCTCGATTGGGCAAATGCGTCCGTAGTGCGAGTGGTGCACATCGCGGACATCGAAGCCGGCACGCTCGCGGCGCAGACCGCCCGGCCCCAACGCGGACAACGTGCGCTTGTGGCGCAATTCTGCCAACGGGTTGGTCTGATCCATGAATTGGGAAAGTTGGGACGAACCGAAGAACTCCCGTAATGCCGCCACCACCGGGCGGATGTTCACCAGCGTCACCGGTGACAACTGCTCCTGATCGCGGATGGACATGCGCTCCTTGATTACGCGCTCCATGCGGCGGAGCCCAATGCGAAGTTTGTTTTGAATCAACTCACCCACCGTCTTCACGCGGCGGTTGCCAAGGTGGTCAATATCGTCGGGCTTCTCGACGCCATTGTTAATCTGGATCATGCGGCGAATCAGCCGGATTACATCTCCCTTGGTCACGGTGCGATGCGGAATGGGGATGTTGAGATCGAGCTTTTGATTCAACTTGTAACGACCTACTCGTTCGAGATCGTAGTGTCTTTGATCGAATAATTGCTCTTCAAGGAACTGACGGGCATTATCCAGGGTGGCGGGGTCGCCGGGGCGCATCTTCTTGAAGAATTCGATGAGGGCGGCTTCCGCGATGGTCAAACCGCCGGAAAGGTCCCATTCCGGTTCCTGTTTCAACGTGGAAGCGATGAACAGACGTTCCGGATTATTATCAACATCCTGGAAGAGCGAGAGCAACTCTTCGTCGGTGCCGGACTTAAGTGGTGAATCTTTGATCCCGTCGTTGACTGCCGCCATTGCGCGCAGGAACACAGTGATGGGCACCGTGCGCTTGCGGTTGAACTTCAAAATAATGTAATCCGATTTACGGGTCTCAAACTCCATCCAGGCGCCGCGGTCGGGAATCAGTTTGGACATGGCGAGCAGGCGTCCCGTGGCGCGATCCGTCGGCGCTTCGAAGTACACGCCGGGAGAACGAATCAACTGCGAAACAACGACGCGCTCCGTTCCGTTAATGATGAACGTGCCTTTATCGGTCATCTCGGGGAAATCGCCGAGGAAGATATCCTGCTTAATAGGCTCCGGCACATCCGCGCCGGCCAGCAATACGGAAACATACAACGGGCTGGCATAGGTCAGGTCTCGCTCTACACATTCTTCAATGGTGTGTTTCGGATCGCCAAACCAGTATTTCAAGCCCCACTGCTTAGTTTCGGGACCGCGCCCCGGGAAGAACAACTTCATCCCCTTGTTATACGATTCGATCGGCGACACCTCGTGGAACAGGTCGCCCAGCCCTTCTTTTTTGAGACGCTCAAAAGAGTCCAATTGGACTTCGATCAGATTGGGGAGTTTGATATTGACGGGGATACGGGCGTAGGTTTTTCGAGGTAAAGAAGAAGACATT
>CAYPCK010000489.1:0-2446 GCA_964409185.1 uncultured Anaerolinea sp.
ATTTTCGTGTTGTGTCACTCTGAGGGAGCGGTTTTTATGCGACCGAAGAGTCTCCTGCAATGCAGACAGAAACCCTTCGCTATCGCTCACATCGTCCCGATGTCCTTCGGGAGGGTAACATGCCTCGGTATTTAATTTTCTTCCCTCACCGGGCTACCGCAATATCCGCACTCGGCGGTGACTTCATCCAGCCATTCCACTTCATCCGGTCTCAACGCCGCGCCACATTGCGGGCAGTGTGTGGGCAGGACGGGCTTCTTGCTGGGCGGAAGTTGCGTCTCGAACTCGGATGAAGCCGGGGAGATGGACTTCAACCATGCCTCGATTGCGTTTGCTTCTTCGGCTAACCCCCTTTCTTTCAATTCACTCAACACGCGCCGCCTTGCATTCAGCAGGCGCTGGAATTGTTTCCGTTCGGCGAGGAGCGAGAGTCCGCGCTTGAGGGAGGGAATGCCCAGGGTAACCTGCCCGGCATAAACCCGAGCACGCCCGGCTTGCAGGTGAAAGAGCGGAGCGCGCGGTCCGCCGCGGGCATCGGCGGTTTGGGCGATCTGTTCGAACAACTGGGCGGCGCGTCCAAATTCGCCTTTGTCAAAAGCGAGGTTGGCTTCCTGCAAAATCGGCGGGACTTGCTGGGCAAATCCCTTGCGTGCCTGGCGGCGAAACATTCGGCGCATCAAACATCTCCTTTTTCGATTTCTTCATTCAATTCCTTCGCGCGCGGGTCCTCACTCGGCTCGATCTTGCGGGCGAAAATTAAAAACCCGGTGTGCGCCACCATGCGATCGGTCGGGCGGAGGCGTGTCGGCTCGGGTTTGTAGTATCGCAAGAGGAGTTCGCACACTTCGAGGAATGCAAAATTCGATTGGCGTAACGCTTGCAAAGTCTTTTCCACCTGGTTGAAGGTGGGAATCAGACAACACAGGAAACCGCCGGGCTTGAGCGCGGCGCGGACTTGCTGGACGTAATCGTACGGATTGGGTACATCAAGGAAAAATGAATCAGCGTCGGTTTCATCGAAGCCTTCGACGATGTCGCGCAGTTTGAAATCCACGCGCGAGGCGAGGCCGAAGCGGTTGAGATTCTTTTTGGCGAGGTTCTGCATATCCGGGCGGACTTCATACGAGATGACACGCCCTTCCGTTCCAACGGCGTACGCGAGGGCGGTGGTCATCGAACCGGAGCCGGAACCAGCCTCCATCACGGTTTGACCAGGTCCCACGCCCATCGTGACTAAAATAAAGCCGATATCCTTCGGGTACATGATCTGCGTGGTGCGCGGCAGGTTGGTGAGCAAATCGCCGAGCGATGGCTGGAGGAGGAAAAACGGCGAACCAAGATGGCTGAAGACTTGAGTCCCCCATGCTTTGCCGATCAGGTCGTCGTGTTGCAAAATGCCGCGATGCGTTTCGAATTTTGCCCCCGCCTGTAAATTCAAAATGAAATGTTTATGCCGCAAGCCGACGAGTTGCGCAAGGTCGCCGTCGCGCGCAGAGGAGGAATAGGAGTTCATGGAGGAATCTTACCATGAATGAAATATTGACACGATTACTCGGAATAGGGTTGACAAAATCAAATGGGGGGGTAAACTGAATCCATCAACAGAGGGCGGTTGCATTCTTTCAATGAAAACTTGGAGGGTCTGATGATCAAATTGAGCAGTGCCATTAAATTCACAAGCCTGATGATGGTGGTGTTTCTGTTGTTTTCATTGAATGCCAACAGAGTTTCATCTGCCTCACCTGCGCAGGAACAACCCACGTCAACCCAGACATCTACAGCCTCCCCGACCCTGACATTTACTCCCACCAGCACCTCTACGCCGACCTTTACCCCAACTCCGTTGACAGGATTAACCCTGGCAAGCACAACCTACGGATGTACATCGGGGCCATATACACCTGCTCCGCGTCTGTCGTAACTACTCATACCGACCCTTACCGTTGGGATTTTGACATCACATACACGTATGGAGATAATCGAACCAACATGGGTTCGAATTTCACGTACAAGATCAAATTCTATACCGGCGTGTATTATTCGGGTTTGCCGATCTGGTGGAATATGTACCCGATCACGAACGAGGTGATGCCGAACCGAAAGATTGACATCTATTATTCCGGTGTTTCCGATCTGGCATCCATGGACTACCCATCGGGCACCTGGACAGTACCGGGTCAACCCTACCCCTACAACGACTTCACCGTCATTTTCTCCAGAACGACAACTGCTCCTGAGATTCTTGTACGCACGGATAAATGGCATTTGACGATCGCAACTTACCCAAATGTTGCGACGCCCACCTATACTCCAACTAACACTTCTACTCCTACGCGTACAGCAACTACTACCCCCACTAATACATTTGTTCCGGGAACACCTCATTACAACGGCACTGGAGTGTGCTGGGCAAGTGGCGCTTCTTGGCCGACTTATGATGTTAATT
>CAYPCK010000490.1:0-1766 GCA_964409185.1 uncultured Anaerolinea sp.
GGTAGAGCAGAGTCTCGGTGCGCGGATGCATCTCCACGTTTTTCAGATCGTGGATGACTTCCCGAATCTGTTCGCCAATGGAGGTGCCGCCCGGCTCGCGCGTGGAGAAGACGATATGTCCCTTTTCGCGGAGGTATTCCAAAAGATAGGGAATGTGCGAGGTCTTGCCTGAGCCTTCAGGTCCTTCGAGGGTGATGAACATGGGGGAAGTATAAAGTAGACAGGGAAACAAGTAAACAGGGAAAGAAGAAAGACGAAAGAGGGAGTTTAAAGTAAAAAGGTGTAAACATCTTTCCCGTTCACACCTTTATTAATTTTCAAACCTCAGCTCCTTCGGAGGGTGACGACCGTAGAAAGCTGAATTGCTGAATCTAGCGGATCAAGAAAGAGTACGATATGAAACCTCCCACCAGTACACCGAGCAATCCGTTACCGATCACCTGCCAGATGAATTTGCCCAACAGCGCCAGTTCGCTCCGATCGCTGATCATCAGCGACGAATCCTCGCTGTCCATGACCCGCGTTCCGGAATGTGAGAAAGTCTTCCCCAGCAGATAGATCTGATCGCCCTGCTCGATGTATCGTTCCTGCACGCGCAACGTGCGGTTGATGTTCAGGAAACCTTTCGTGTCCACGCCGAATGCCTGCAAGGTGGCTTGGGTTTGCTCGTCGAGGGAGGTGAACACCCCGGACGACTTTTTCACGTCATCCCGCAAGAGGAGTTCCATGCTCCGCCCGGGCTGGACCCGCACCCGCCCCGTGCCGTCATGCACATCGAACGGCGCGCGGGACGTGCTGTTGTGCACAACGACCCAATGGGAGTTTTTTCCCGAACCGCGCTTTTCGGATATCACGACCTGCCAGAAAACGCAGGGTGTCTTCGTGATGGGACTTTGCAGAACCCTATCCCCTTCTGCTGTGCCGACGATCTCGACCTGCTCGTCCGAAGGGAGGGAGGCGATCTCGCCAGTGGAGGTTCGAAGCATACGAAAGATTTTTCCCACCTGCCGGTACGATAACAGCAATCCGAAGAAGGCTCCTACGATGCCTCCTAAGATGATAATCTGATTGTCGAGCAAAAGTTCCAGCAGGGTGTCCATTGAATTTCTCCAACTTGGATTTGCGAGATTTTGCCTGAACTTAAGGTTCTTTCGAGGCTGATGAATATAATATGAAGTATACAAATAATTATGAAAAAAGTAGGGACACGATATATCGTGTCCCTACTTTCTATTCACGGAAAATTCTCACATGCCTGCGCGGTTCCTTGCCATACGAGTGACTCACCAACTCCGCATTGCGCGCCATTTCGTGTTGCAGGCGGCGCACGAGTGACGGACCTGGGGGCAAATCCACCCAGCGCTCGCCGTTGAGGACGGCGGCAATCGCCTGTTGTGTTTCACTGCGGATGTCTTCCATGTTGTCGCGCATCGGCGCGGCGCTCAGGTTATACAGGTCGCCCAGGAACTGCTCCACCTGCGCCACCGTGTTCGCGCGCAGGACATAGATCGGCATGCCGCGTTGCTCGGCTTCCATCACGGTCTGCTGGCGATTGCGATAATACGTCCGCAGTGTGACGAGCGCGTCGGCTTCGGACACGTCGCGCACCACGACGGCTGGCACGCCGAGCCGCTTGGCGGCTTGTTGCAGTCGGTTCTTTGCCACGCCATACGCGTACACGCGCACGGTCTGTAGCGCGGCACCAATCGGAGCAATCGGCTGAGGCGTGGATGAAGGCAATTCGGAAGCCGTGGCAGGCTTACCCT
>CAYPCK010000490.1:1776-2442 GCA_964409185.1 uncultured Anaerolinea sp.
ACTTTCTGGTGTACGGCCTGGTGCTGATCGTGGTGGTCATCCTGATCCACCGCGGAATCGGGGAGTGGTTGCGGGCCCCCTACCAGCGGCTGCTGCGCCGGCTTCCCGGGTGGAGACCAGACGAGGCTCCCAGGGTTGAAGCGGCGGAGGCGCGGATGGAGTCTCCGCCGCCGGAGCAGACCGAAGTCCTGTGACGCGATTTCGCGCCATTTTCACGTCCGCTTTTGCTCCTTCGACACGCTCAGGGCGGCGTTTCGCGGGCGGCGCGGATTTTTCGATCTGGATTTTTCCCTCGGCATCGCGCGTCCGCACTTCGGGAGGCAGAGCCGCGTCGCGCAACAGCGAATCCACAGCAGACATGATATCAAGGTGGACGGCAAACCGATCGCGATGCTGGATTTCGATGAGGACGTCGAAGGTGGGCGGGGCGCGTCTTTCGAGGACGGTTTTCTGGGTGCCGCGTCGACGCGCTTCCTCATCCGACAGTGTGACCGCTTCGATGCCGCCGACGAGATCGCTCAACGTGGGGTTGAGGAGGAGGTTATCGAGCGTTTGACCGTGCGCGGTGCCGATGAGTTGCACGCCGCGTTCAGCGATGGTGCGCGCCGCGAGGGCTTCGAGTTCGCGCCCGATCTCGTCAATGACGATGACTTCGGGGTTGTGATT
>CAYPCK010000491.1:0-2434 GCA_964409185.1 uncultured Anaerolinea sp.
CCAAACTGATCTTCGGCGAAACGGTCAGCAACCCGTTCGCGAACATCTTCCCATTCGAGGAGGTCGCAAAAATCGCGGAGGAATTCCGCATCCCCTTGATGATCGACAACACCGCTGCCACGCCGTATCTGTGCCGACCCTTCGAGTGGGGCGCGCACATCGTCACCCACTCCACCTCCAAATATATCGGCGGGCACGGCGCGACCATCGGCGGCGTGATCGTGGATAGCGGTAAGTTCAAATGGTCCGGGAGCGAACGGCACAAAAATTTCAACACCCCCGATCCTTCGTATCATGATGTCGTCTACGCCGACGACTTTGGTCCGCTGGCGTTCATCTCGAAAGCGCGCGCAGGGATTTTGCGCGACCTCGGCGCCTGCCAGTCTCCGTTCAATTCGTGGGTGTTCATTCAGGGACTGGAAACGCTGTCCCTGCGCATGAACCGTCACGTGCAGAACGCGCAAGCCGTTGCCGAATATTTATCCGATCATCCCAGGGTTGGTTGGGTCGCCTATTCGGGTCTGCCGAGCCATCCCGATTACGCGCGCGCGAAAAAATATCTCCCCAAAGGACCCAGCGCGGTGCTTGGTTTCGGAGTCAAAGGCGGGAGGGAAGCGGGCGCCAGGTTCATCGACAATCTCAAACTGTTCACGCACGTCGCCAACTTTGGCGACGCCAAATCGCTTGCCATTCATCCCGCGAGCACCACGCACTCGCAACTCAGCGAGGAGGAACAACGCGCCGCCGGCGTCAGCCCCGATTTCATCCGCTTGAGCATCGGTCTCGAGGATATTGAAGATATTCTTTGGGACCTGGATCAGGCGCTTCAGCAGAAAGGATGAAGGATGAATTCGGAAGGATGAATAAGGTTGCGAAAATTCATCCTTCCACCTTCATCCTTGCTCTTCCCATGCCCGTAAAAATTCCCTCCACCCTCCCCGCGCGCGCGACTCTCGAACGCGAAAACATTTTCATCATGGACGAAGACCGCGCCGCGCGTCAAGACATCCGCGCCCTGCGCGTGGCGATCCTGAATCTCATGCCCACCAAGATCGCCACCGAAACGCAACTCCTGCGCCTGCTGTCCAACTCCGCGCTGCAGGTCGAGGTCACGCTCGTGCATACCGCCACCCACGAATCCAAAAACACCGACGCCGACCACCTGCTGAAGCACTACGTCACCTTCGATGAAATCAAAGATGAAAAATTCGACGGGCTGATCGTCACCGGCGCGCCGGTGGAGCAAATGCCGTTCGAAGTCGTGGACTATTGGAAGGAACTAACTCGAATCTTCGATTGGGCGGAGACGCACGTCGAATCCACGCTCAACATCTGCTGGGGCGCGCAGGCGGCGCTGTATCGCCGCTACGGGATTCCAAAATACGACCTGCCGCACAAGATGTTCGGCGTCTTCGAACACCGCGTCAAAAAACGGAACTCCAGCCTGCTTCGCGGCTTCGACGATATCTTCCTCGCCCCGCACTCCCGTCACACCGAGATCCGCCGCACGGACATCGAACCGATCGCCGAGCTCGAGATTCTCGCGGAATCCGACGACGCCGGTCTCTACATCGTCGGCACGCGCGATGGGCGTCACATCTTTGTCACCGGTCACTCGGAATACGACCCGCTCACCCTCAAGACCGAATATGACCGCGACATCCACAAAGGGTTGCCCATCCGGGTGCCGAATAATTACTACCCGCGCGACGACCCGACCCAGCCGCCCACCGTCCGCTGGCGCGGTCATGCCAACCTGCTGTTCTCGAACTGGTTGAATTATCACGTCTATCAAGTGACGCCGTACGACATCCGGCAAATTCCCACTTGACACATGCAACCCGCCCGCATAGAATACCGCCCAATATCATGAACAAGCGCGGCTTCAGCACCATGACCATGACCACTACCTCCGGGTTCCCCCGTGAGGGTTTTGTGCTTGGGCAGAAGTAACCGAACCGCAGGTTCTCTACACACACATAACGCCTCACGTTTCCGTGAGGCGTTTTTATTTCTCAGACCTGACAGGTTTTTAAAACCTGACAGGTCTCAAAGGAGATAAGTTATGAATCAAAAAACACTCGTGATGAAATTTGGCGGAACATCCGTCGGGTCGGCGGATGCGCTGGTCAATGCGACCCAGATCGTTCGCGATGCGAAACAGGATTGGGGACGCGTCGTCGTGGTGACCTCCGCCATGGCGGGCGTGACAAACCTGCTCCTCGACTGCGCCGCCTCCGCTTCGCGCGGGAAAGTTGATTCGCTTCCCCAAGCCGAATCCACGCTTCGGCAGAAACACTTTGCCGCCGCCGACGCGTTGATCGGAGATTCCGCCCTGCGCGAATCAGCCAAAGCCGAAATCAATTCCCTGATTCTCTCACTCATTGATCTCTGCCAAGCCATCGCTGTCCTCGGCGAAGCCAGCCCGCGCGCG
>CAYPCK010000492.1:0-2426 GCA_964409185.1 uncultured Anaerolinea sp.
TTCCACATACTGGGCTTCACTCCACGAATTTGCGATCGCGCGGCTGTCTTCGACAGGAGTGACATTATCGGAGCGGTCATGGAACATCAAGGCGGGGATGCGAATCTTTTTTACCAGGTCTTCGTTGACGATATTTTCCAATACATCCCTGCCGAAATTTTCGGAAATCATATCAAGCAGCCCGTGAATGATTTCATCCGGCAGGTTTGCCATGACTTGAAAGCGGGGAAGCGCATCCAAAAGCCGGTTGAACGATCCGAAATAAACCAGTTTGGATGGATTCGGAAAGTTTCGTTTGACAAGCGCATACGATGTGACAATCGTCCCGAACGAGTGGGCAATGATCGCATCAAACCTGCCTTCGCGCTGCATGACCAGGTCCATGGTGGGGGAGATCTCGAGGATGTTGGTCATCCTGCCGTCGGATTCTCCATGCGCGGGCTGGTCATACGCGACGACCTTGTATCCCGCCGCAAGCAACGGCTCGACAAAACCCGTCATTTGCGCGCGCGCGCCGCCCCAACCATGCATTAACAGGACGGAGGGTACGCCTTCGCCCCAAGACGTTACGGCGAGTTCGCCGCCTTCAAAGGGGAGGCGATAATTCCTTCCCCGGGCAAGCACGGCTTCATCATTCGGCTTCACCTCATACTTGGCCGGGGTGAAAAAAGCGCGATAAACTTTTTTCACGATGGCTGGCGATTCTACTTTTGGTTCTAAAACGTTCATGGTTTCTCCTTTTATTAACTTACTACTTAGTAAGTTTTTACGGCAAAAAAATTATCCGAGCAGGTCCAGCTTGATCTGTTCGATCACGTTGTGAAATTTCCTCGTGCCCAGCGCGCGCGCCATTTGCAGAGCGCCCTGCAAAGTGGAAAGAATCAAAGCGGCTTTATCCGCAGGCTCACCTTTGAAGTCAAACACACTGTCTTCCCTGCCTTCCTCCAGGGTGGATTGAAGCCATGCAAGCAATTCCTTGTGCATGCCCTGGACTTCGTCCCGCAAACCATCCGGGATCGCATTGAATTCTGCTTCCATCGCGCCGACAAGGCAGACCTTGCCCTGGTCCGCGCGCATGTTTGTATAGATGCCGAGGAACCAATCCAGTTTGGCTTCCGGTGCAAGGTCTTTCACGCGCGAGTTGTTGATCCACAACTTGAAACGCTCGCGATAACGCCGAATGACGGCGATTCCCAGATCCTCCTTGCTGGGGAAGTGATAATGAATGGCGGCGTTCTTTACGCCAAGCTCTGAAGAGATATTAGCATAGCTAAAACCGTTGAAGCCCTTATCCTGAAGGAGGGTTTCGGCGAGGTTTAATATCGTCCGCTTGGAGTTTTCGATCCTGACCATGGGCTGGATTTTACTTACTAAATAGTAAGTTTGTCAAGGCTTTTTTCTTGCCTGAACGGGCCGAATCAAGATGCCTGATGAGACCTTGGATGGATTTTGGTGGGATCGCCCGGGGTATAATGCGGAAATTTTCCAAAGGGAGCCTTTGATTACCTTACACTCTTAAAATGGGGACGCAGATGAACGCTGAAAACGCTGATTCTGGGCGTTTTTTCGGCAGAATCCTCAAATAATCTGCGTCCATCTGCGTTTATCAGCGTCCAAAAACAAAGTGTAAGGTATTAAGAGGGAGCCTCATGAATCTCAATAACCAATTCGAACTCATCCGGCAATCCGCCACCGTTGCGATGGGGGATCGAATTCTCGCGCTCAAGGCGGGTGGTAAAAATATCATTGGTCTGCAGACCGGCGACCCGGATTTCGGCACACATCCCGCGATCACGGAAGTCGCGCTTAAAGCCATCCAAAGCGGTTTGACTCATTACGGTCCCTCGCGCGGATATCCCGAACTGCGAGAGGCGATCGCCGTAAAATTACTGCGCGATGAAAAAGTGGTGTACGATCCCGCTTCGGAAATTCTCGTCACCCATGGCGGCATCCATGCCTATTACACCGCGATGCAATCCGTCATCAACCCGGGCGACGATGTGTTGATTCCTGACCCGTCGTGGGCGACCCACTCCAATATGGCGATCATGCTGAGGGGGAATGTGATCCGAATCCCTGCTCCAGCGGAGAATAATTTCGTCCCGCGTTTTGAATCATGGGAGAAAACGCTCACACCAAAAACGCGGGTCATCGTGCTCAACTATCCCTCCAACCCGACAGGCGCATACCCGACGCGGGAGTATCTTCAAAAACTGCAAGACTTCGCCAGGGCGCACAATCTGTGGATCGTCAGCGATGAGGTCTATGCCGGCCTTTTTTTCGGGGAGAGACCGACAAGCGCCGCCGCATTCGAAGGCGCAAAAGAAAGAACGCTTCTGGTCAACAGCCTTTCCAAGTCCTACGCCATGACGGGTTGGAGAGTGGGTTTTCTCGCCGCGCCTTCGTCCGTGATCGAAAATGCGCTG
>CAYPCK010000493.1:0-2404 GCA_964409185.1 uncultured Anaerolinea sp.
TTTTCACCGAGCACGTTTCCGCTGGCGTCGGTCAGTACGCTGGCTGAACCCAAATGATCTTTGAGCATGTAATACAGTGTACCATTCATGCGCATTGCACCGGCAAGAGGATAGTACACGGTGGTCTTGGTCACTGTGCCACTTGACGTTTTGTCCACTTCGTAGAGTCCACCCACGTAGAGGGTCTTGCTCCCGTCGGGCTTGATCTTTTTGATGAGGTTGCCGTCGCCGTCGTAAATGAACTGGGTGGTCTGGCTATTGACGGTCACAGAGATGAGGCGGTTCTCGGCGTCGAAGGTTTGGGCGTAGGTCAGTCCATTCTCCACACGTTGAGTCATGTTGCCGTTGGCATCATACGCGTAGGTCTCGCCGGTAGAGAGCGCGGTCACGGCGTGCTTGTGCGTCGCGTCTCCGTAGGTGTAGGCGGCGGTCCCGCTGAAACTCGTGGTTTGCGGTGTGGTGCTCAGTCCGTCGCCCCAGCATTTCACAGACCCGTCCGCGTTCAATGCGCACGAACCGTAATAGCCCGCCTCGATCCCGATCACGCCGCTGGATATTCCGCTCACCGTCACGGGTGTGGAGCGGTCGGTGGCTGTGCCGTCGCCGAGTTGGCCATAATCATTCGATCCCCAGCACTTCATCCCGCCGCTGGTGGTCCGCGCGCAGGTAAACGTGTAACCAGCCGACATCGCGGCAACGCCGCTGGTCAAGCCGCTCACATCGGCTGCCGTGCTTTGGTTGCTTCCGGATACGCCGTTGCCCACCTGCCCTTCGAAATTGTTGCCCCAGCACTTCATGCCTCCGCTCGTGGTGAGCGCGCACGAATGACTAAAGCCTACGGCAAGAGCCTGCACACCGCTCGAAAGTCCGCTCACATCCGTCGGCGTGGCGCGCGAGACGAACGTTCCGTCTCCTAATTGCCCCTGCCCGTTGTACCCCCAGCATTTCACGCCGCCCGAGGCGAGGAGCGCGCAGGTATGCTGTCCGCCTGCTGAGATCGCCGTCACGCCCGTTGTCAACCCGCTCACATCGACCGGGGTTAGGCGGTCAACCGTCGTGCCATCACCGAGCTGGGCATTCGAATTTTCGCCACAACTAACGTCGTCCGAATTACGATCTCTGTCCTTGGTCTAAATGCAAACATGCCAGCCTCCTCATTGGTTTGCAACCAGGTACACCCCGATTGTATTCAATTGATTCGTTGATTGGTTTTCCTGATCGGGATTCCCCCAACAGGAATTACTTTTCGCATTCTACCCCCCCGAAATATTTGTCAAGCAAAATTTTCTGCTTTGTCCGACAAATTATTGTAGCCAACAGCATTGATATTACGTGTGAGTTCCTCCCCTCACCTTCATCCAATAGCGTAACAAACCATCCGCGCTCATGCCGAGCGGATTCGCCAACTCGTAGGCTTTGACGGTTTCTTCACTCATGCCGAGGGATTTGGCGTCTTCCAGAATCCAATCGGTGAACTTTGCGCGCAACTCCTCCGCCGAGGGTTCGGCGGGCATGACCTGCTCGAGCCAGCGTGACGCGGCGTCGAGTCCTTTTTCCACTTCGTCCAGTTGCCAGTCCACATCGTCGAAGACGCCGAAGTGCGTCGGCGCGAGGCGGGCGGGTTTGTGAGAGCGCAATTTCACGAGACTGTGCTTCCACTTTTCGATGTGCAGTTCGGGCGGCGGCATGGGCACGCGCAAATACTGGTAACCGGGAATCCGCACGCCGCCCACGTCGCCGGTGAAGATCGTATGCTCGAATTGATAGGCAAAGTGATGCTCGGCATGTCCGGGGGTGTCGAGCGGAAGGAATCTCAAATCTCCAATCACAAGTTCTTCCCCGTCGTTTGCAACACGCAAATTATTTTCAGGCACGGCGAGGAACTCGCCCCACAGCGTATCCATGCGCTCGCCGTAGATGCGCGTGGCGCTGGCGATCAACTTTTCGGGGTTGAGCAAGTGCGGAGCGCCGACGGGATGCACCACGATCTCCGCGCCCTGCCGCGCGAACCATCCCGCCGCGCCGGCATGGTCGAGGTGGATGTGCGTGAGCAGGACGTGAGTCACGTCACGCGGGGAGAAGCCTTCGTCGGCGAGACCAGCCGCAAGGGAGGGAAGAGTCGAGCCCGGTCCGCATTCGATGAGGACGACACCGGACGAATGTCGAATCAAATACGCGGCGATCGCGCGCGGGCGTCCTTGAAAGTTCAGGTCAAGTGTGGCAATACGGGTTTGCGCCATGTCATTTCCTGTGCATTGGTGTTGGCATAGAACGACGAAAGCGTCGCGCCGAGGTCTGCGTCACAGTATACACGGCAAACAGGGATCTTGCGTTCTTCGAGCGACTTCGCCAAATCTTCATTGCTTGCGCGCGAACCGAAGGATAGCGTCATCATCAGCACCAC
>CAYPCK010000494.1:0-2374 GCA_964409185.1 uncultured Anaerolinea sp.
GCCTCGAAAAAGTCATCATCACTGCGCTGGCGCGGCTCGGTCTCGCGGCGGGACAACGCCCCGGCTTGACCGGCGTGTGGATTCAAGCCGACGTACATTCGCGTTGTCCAAGATGTAAACCAGAAGATAGGAAAAAACCTGCCAAGATCGCGGCGATCGGCGTCAAGGTGGACGCGCGCGGAGTGTCGCGTCACGGCTTTGCGTTGAATGTAAATCCCGATATGGACTACTGGGACGGTATCATCGCCTGCGGATTGCAGGATGAGCCCGTTGTGTCACTGGCGGATTTGTTTCCTGAACCGCCTTCGATGGCACGTGTGAAAGAAGAAGTTGTGAAGGCGTTTGGGGAGATTTTCAAGATGTCATTCTGAGTGGCGCTGGTGGTCGAGTAGGACGAAGTCCGTATCGAGACCAGGCGCCACGAAGAATCTCTGCTTGGTGGAGGAGACTCTTCGGTCGCTTGGTCTCGATACGTCCCGACGAACACGGGGCTTCTCGACCAACGGCTCCCTCAGAGTGACACAACCATGTAACCGATGGGTGATTTCACGGTTCAAAATGAATTTGATACACTTCGGCATCTTTCCAACGAGGAGATTTGAATATGCTTCGACAAAAACCAAAGATCAACCGCCGCAACTTCCTAAAGTTGATGGGCGCCTTCGCCGGCGCGTCCGCGGTGGTGACGGCGTGCGCGCCGGAGCAAGTTCCCAGTCCGGACCCGACGCGGGTGGTTCCCGTCCAACCCACAGGCGTTCCGCCGGAGCCTGTCCTACCGACGGTGCAGTTGGGAATCATCGCCTTGAACCGCATGGCGTACGGTCCGCGCCCCGGCGATCTCGAGGCGTTCAACGCGCTGGGCGCAACGGATGACGAGCGCCTGCGGAATTTTGTGGCGCAACAATTGAACCCCGAAACGATTGACGACAGCGAGTTCGAAGCGCGCTACGCCGCGGCGGGATTCGAAACCCTGCACAAAACGCAGGACGAATTGTATTTCGATCACATCGCCAGCAACCCCTACGACTCGAACAATGACGAGTATTGGGAATGGTATTCCAAGCCCGCGTACGAATTGGTGGACGCCACGTTTTTGCGCGCGGTCTACAGCAAGAAACAACTCGTGGAAGTGCTTGCCGATTTCTGGCATAACCACTTCAACGTCTATTTCTGGCAGGACGACGGCGTGCCTCTGCTGGCTTCGTACAACCGCGATGTGCTGCGCGCGCACATGCTCGGCAACTTCCGCCAGATGCTCGAAGCGATGGCAACGCATCCCTCGATGTTGTATTACCTGAACCAAAATAATTCCTCCGACGCGGGACCGAACGAAAATTTTGCGCGCGAGTTATTCGAGTTGCATACGCTCGGGGCGGAAAATTATCTCGGCGTGCTGGACCCTAACCTCGTCCAGAAAGACGCGAACGGCATCGCCGTCGGCTACGTGGATAACGACGTCTACGAGGCGGCGCGCGCGCTCACCGGCTGGCGCGTGGACGACGACATCTACGAGTACGAAGACGGCGTCGAAAAGACCGGTCGCTTTTTGTATTACAAACCGTGGCACGACCGTTTCAACAAACTCGTGCTTGGGAAATACATCCCGCCCGACCAGCCCGACATGCAGGACGGGCGCGACGTGCTGGACCTGCTGGCGTATCACCCGGGTACGGCGCGATTTATTTCGCGCAAACTTGCCCGCCGCTTCATCTCGGACAATCCGCCTGATTCGGTTGTGGCGGCCGCCGCGCAAACGTTCATGGATAACCGCTTTGCGTCCGACCAACTCAAGCGCGTGGTCGAGACGATCCTGCTCTCGCCGGAATTCCGCTCCACGTGGGGCGCGAAGATCAAACGCCCGATTGAAGCGGCGATCTCGATGATGCGCGCGCTCAACACGGACTTCACCAAACTTCCCGGCGGCATCCCATGGATGTGCTCGATGATGGGGCAAGCCATGTTCGAGCGCCGTCCGCCCGACGGCTACCCGGATGTGAAAGAAGCGTGGGCGAATTCCATGTCGCTGTTGTATCGCTGGAATTTCGCCGTCGCAATTTCCGAAAACTGGATGGACGACGAGGAGCAACAGCGCATCATCCGCACGGACATCATCGCGCAGACGCCGGCGGAACTCCGCACCGCCGAATCCCTCGCGGACTTTTGGATTCCACGCATCCTCAACCGCCCCATGTTCGACGCGGACCGCGCGGCGGTGATCGCGGTTATGGCACAGGAGTATGGAACGCAGGAAGAACTTCCGCAGGATCATATTGACTACGTGTTGCCAGCCATGGTCGAAGTGATCCTCATGAGCCCCGACTTTCAATGGAAATAGTTGCTCGCCTTTCCCTTTTCCTTTGGGAGAGGGCAAGGT
>CAYPCK010000495.1:0-2361 GCA_964409185.1 uncultured Anaerolinea sp.
TTGGCGCGCAGGCAGGGTTCCGTCGGCGCTTTTCCTCGCGGCGTTGGGCGTTCTTCCGTTTGTCATGTATGGCGCGCTCGGTTCACCGACCGACGCGCTCCTCGGCTTGGTTGCCGGGCTGTCGTTCGGCGCTTGCGCCGCGTTGACGATGGAAGCGACCACCGGGAATAAATTTCTCGACGCGCTCGGCATCGGCGTGGCGTTGTCCCTGCTTGGTTCGGCGCTCGGCTACGACGGTTCGCAGTTGATCCTGCTTGCCATCCTGCCGGCGTTTGCGTTTGCCGCGGCGGTCGTCATGCCTTCGCGGGTTGGGGCGCTGATCCTCAGCGGTCTGTTGTGCTGGGCGGGGCTGGTTTTCTTCGACCCCACCGAATTGAGCATCCTGCTCGGCGATATTTTTGCGCTCGCCTCCAGGACGGTTGGCGCCGCCATTGCGGCAGGGCTGGGGCTTGGAATCCTTGGGTTGGCGATTCAACTGGCGATGGGAAAATCAGGCTCCCCGTCGCGCACGATGCGCGTGCTGGGTTGGGTTGGCGCCGGTGCGGCGTGGTGGATGGTCCTTGCGGCGTATTTCCTTGGCGGAAATCCCGGTTTCTACGGCGACCGGCTCTTCGTCATTTTGAAAGACCAGGCGGACCTTTCGAGCGTGAGTCAGATTCGCGATATTGACGAGCGCAGGACAGCCGCCTACCAAACGCTCACCGCTCACGCGAATCAAACGCAAGCCGCGTTACGGCAGACGTTCGACGCGTTTGGCGTGGAATACACACCGTACTATCTCGTCAACGCGATGGAAGTTCAAGGCGGGACTCTCGTCCGCTTGTATCTTTTGACCCGCCCCGAAGTGGACCGCGTCATCCCCAGCCCGCGCCTGCGCCCGGCCGAACCGGTCGCCGCGTTGGCGTTGAGCGGAGTCGCCGAGGAGGCGCCGATAGATGTGCAGTGGAACGTGGAAATGATCGGCGCGGATAAAGTGTGGGAAGAGTTCAATGTGCGCGGCGAAAACATCGTCATCGGTCAATCGGACAGCGGCGTGGATGGGAATCATCCCGAACTGAAAGAAAGTTATCGTGGGTTGACCGAAGGCGACGATTACAACTGGTTCGACCCGTGGAATCAAAAACCATCGCCGTACGACGATGGCGGTCACGGCACGCACACGCTCGGCACGATACTGGGGAAAAACGGAATCGGCATTGCCCCCGCCGCCGAGTGGATCGGTTGTGTCAACTTGAATCGCAACCTTGCCAACCCCGCGTTTTACCTCGATTGCATGCAGTTCATGCTTGCCCCGTTCCCGCAGGGTGGCGACCCTTTCACCGCCGGCAACCCGACGCGCGCCGCCGATGTGTTGAATAATTCATGGGGATGCCCCGAACTGGAAGGGTGCGATCCCAACGCCCTGCTCTACGGCGCAGATCACCTGCGCGCCGCGGGTATCTTCGTGGTGGTATCCGCCGGCAACGACGGACCCAACTGCAACACGGTCAACGCGCCGCTGTCGTTGTACGATTCCGTTTTCTCCGTCGGCGCGATCGATCAGTTTGGGAATATGGCGGATTTCAGCAGCCGCGGTCCGGTCATCGCCGATGGCTCGGGGCGCATCAAGCCGGATATCGTGGCGCCGGGCGTGGATATCTACTCCTCCACACCGGGCGGCGGTTACGGCACATCCAGCGGAACTTCGATGGCGGGTCCTCACGTGGCCGGCGCGGTTGCCCTGCTTTGGTCGGCAGACCCAACCCTCATCGGCGATATCGACCGCACGGAACAACTCATCATCGAAACGGCGCAACCGTTCACCGGCGATACGTCTGTCGGCTGTTTCGAAGGCGGTGTGCCGAATGACGCGTATGGCTACGGCATGGTGGATGTTTTCGCGGCGGTGAAGGCGGCGCTGGATAAATAAAGTTCTCCCAGCCGTTGAACCCCCTCTTCGATCTGATCTGAACCGTAGAACACAAAACACACGCGCATAAAATTTTTCATCCCGCTATTCGAGGAAAACAGCGCGCCGGGGCGAAAATCCACGTTGAAGGACGGAGCGCGTTTGCGCAATTCGCTCGTATTCACCGATTCGGGGAATCGCAACCAGACGAAGTATCCGCCGTCTGGGATTGCGTATGTTGCCTGAGGCAGGTGACGACGCAGCGCTTCATCCATCGTTTTGGCTTGGTCTGCATACCTCGATGTTAACCCACGTATGTGTTTTTCCAGCGCGCCCGATTCGACCACCTCGCGCACGATCGCCGAAGTGAACGGGTTCAACCCGCCGCCGCTGTCGAGCAACCCGCTTGCTGTGAAGCGACCGATGAGTTTGGGGTGCGCTTGTATCCACCCGAGGCGCAGACCGGGCGCGAG
>CAYPCK010000496.1:0-2360 GCA_964409185.1 uncultured Anaerolinea sp.
GCCGCGCGGCATCGGCGAAAAAACGCTCACGACACTACGCCTGGTAGCGCGGCAAAACAATCTGCAACCCGGGCAAGTGCTCCTCGACCTCGCCCACGGAAACGAATCGCCATACTACGCCTCCTTCACCGGTCGCGCCGCGCTTCCCCTCGCCGATTTCGGCGGACTTCTCGCCTCATGGCGAATCGGCGCGCAAACGCTTACTGTTCCCGAACTCTTTGACCGGATCGTCAATGACCTCAATTACAAAGAATACATTGACGACGAATCGGAGGAAGGCGAAGACCGTTGGGAAAATGTGCTCGAACTCAAACGCCTCGCCGACGAATACTCCACGCGCACGCTCGATGAATTCCTCGAAAACATCGCGCTCGTCTCCGATCAAGACACCATCGCCGAGGGTAACGTGCCCACACTCCTCACCCTGCACGCCGCAAAGGGACTCGAATTTGGCGCGGTCTTTCTTGTCGGGCTCGACGACGGCATCCTCCCTCATAGCCGCTCGTTCGATAATCCCGAATCAATGGAAGAGGAACGGCGCCTGCTCTACGTCGGCATCACCCGCGCCAAAGACCGCCTCTACCTCCTCCGCTCCATCCAGCGCGGCGGGCGCGGCACCAGCGAAGAAACATTCCCCTCGCGTTATCTCGACGACATCCCGGCAGACTTACTCGTCGGCAAGACGCGCACGGGACGGACGATTCGCGGACAAGTTCCCGAAACCCGCTGGGGTGACGCCGCAACAAAATGGCAGACGCATCATTCGCAGGGTCAGCCTGCCACAGCCGCCCCAGCCAAATACCGCGCCGGGACGCGCGTCAAACACCCCAGTTGGGGCGAAGGCATTGTGCTCGATAGCAGGATGCAAGACGACGACGAAATCGTGGATGTGGTGTTCAACTCGGTAGGGATCAAACGGCTTTCGGCGAGTTTGTCGAATTTGAAAATAATGTAGCATTCTTGCTCCCGCCGCCGTCCCCGGCGGCGGATAACTACCGAAAATGACATTTTCTTCTTACCACGATCCATCCCACCTCTATTTCATCACTGCATCTATCATTGAATGGAAGCATTTATTCATCAAACCCGCCTACATAAACATACCTTTGGACTCATTGTCCTGGATGCAACAAAAAATCGAATCCTGCTTTTGCTTTTGTTATTATGCCTTCTCATCTCCATGCGATCATCAAACCAGTTACTGATTCGATTGGGGATATTCTTCAACAGCTCGGCTCGTATACCGCTCATGAAATTCTGAAGCAATTGAAAGTGGAAAATCAAAATAGGCTTCTAAAATTATTCCAGCAACACAAGCGCGATCATCGGCACGAGCATAGCATCTGGCAGGATATTCAAGCGAAAAATGTCTACTCGCCACATTTTTTGTGGCAAAAACTTGAATACATTCACAGCAACCCTGTTGCAAAAGAATGGCAACTTGCAAGTGATCGGGCAGAATACCCATACTCTTCCGCAGGGTTTTATGATTTTGGGAGAAAGCCGATTATCGAAATTACGGATGTACGTGAATGGTTGGCAGAAACGCCTTCGCCGAGGACGGCGAAGGGAGCATAAAAGATTAGGAGTTTTCATGCAATACACCAACCTCGGCAGGACCGGAATGAAAGTCTCGCGCTTGTGTCTCGGCATGATGAGTTACGGCGCGAAATCGTGGCGCGAGTGGGTGCTGGACGAAGAAAGCGCCAAACCCTTTGTCCGCCGCGCGTTGGATGCGGGCATCAACTTCTTCGACACCGCGGATGTGTACTCGCTGGGTGAAAGCGAAAAGATCACGGGCAACCTGCTCAAATTCTTTGGCGTGCGCCGCGAGAATGTGATCGTCGCCACCAAAGTCAACGGGCAGATGAGCGAAGACATCAACGCCCGGGGGCTTTCGCGCAAACACATCCTGGACTCGATCGACAAATCGCTCAAACGCCTGCAAATGAATTATGTGGACCTGTATCAGATCCACCGCTGGGATTATGAAACTCCCATCGAAGAGACGATGGAGGCGTTGAACGATGTTGTTCGCGCGGGCAAGGCGCGTTACATCGGCGCCTCTTCGATGTACGCGTGGCAGTTCGCGAAGGCACAGCACACCGCCGAACGTCACGGCTGGTGTCGTTTCGTCTCGATGCAGAATCACTACAACCTTGTCTATCGCGAGGAGGAGCGCGAGATGATTCCACTTTGTGCAGATCAAGGCGTGGGACTTATCCCATGGAGCCCAATGGCGCGCGGATTTTTCGCCGGCAACCGCAAACGCGGGGGTGGTGGTGAAACATCGCGAGCCAAGAACGATCCATTTGCAAAACAGTTATATTTCCGCGAGGAGGATTTCGCCGTCGCAGAGC
>CAYPCK010000497.1:0-2355 GCA_964409185.1 uncultured Anaerolinea sp.
ATCACGAACGGTTCTTGGTTCAAGTATTCGCGGCAGGCTTGGATCACGCGCCCCGTAAGTTGCGGCACCACCGAGGCGAGGCACACGCCCTTCAAATCTTTCGGCGCAAGTTTTGCGTTTTGCAACAAGCCCTGCAATTGCAATCCGTATTCATCGGGCATGCGGGCATGGTCGGTGGCGAGCCGCCAGTGCGCGCCGAGGTCGTTGCCGTTGTACAAGCCCAGCGTCAGGTTTGTGTTGCCGATGTCAATGGCGAGGAGCATGGCTGGAGTATACACGGAAACCTGCGCAAGCGGACACGTCAACAGAGGACATGCGCCTTTTTAAACCCTTTGACCATCTGATCACCTGGCTACCTGACCATTCGACTATTTGACTACTTGACTACTCTTCACCGCCTCGATGATCTCCGCGACCATGTCGTACTTGTGGAACTGGGGCATGACGTACACGCCTCCCGCCCACGGTTTGATCTGCTCCACCAACTCGACCGCGATCTCCACCCCAGCCTTCGCTCCCTCCTCGCCCGCGGCTTCGACGCGCTTCCGCGTCTCTTCGGGGATGAAAATGCCCGGCACTTCGTTGTGCAAAAAGTTTGCGTGTTTGACGTTCACCAGCGGCAGGATGCCGACGAGGATTGGCTTGTTCAGTTTGCCGTGTTTTGCCTCGTAGGCTTCGAGCAAATTCAGCCCATCTTCCACACGATAGATGGGTTGCGTCAGGAAGAAGTCCGCGCCTGCCTTTACTTTTCGATGCAGGTTTTTGATTTCGTTTTCCACATCGGGCGGGCACAAGTTCAGCGCCGCGCCGACGAAGAAATTGGTCGGTTGACCGATGGACGTGCCAGAATGATCCACGCCCGCGTTGAATCCCTGCTTGATCAACTTGATCAAACCCGACGGCACGAGATCGTAATTATCCATCGCTTCGGGGTAATCGCCAACCGACGTCGGGTCGCCCATCACCACAAAAATATTGCGGATGCCGAGCGCGTGCGCGGCGAGCAAATCGCCTTGAACGCGTAAGAGGTTCCGTCCGCGGGTGGGGAAGTGCAGTGTCGATTCCACACCGACTTTTCTCTGCACCACGTCGCACACTGCCCACGCCGACATCCTCATCCGCGCCATCGGCGAGTCGGCGACGTTGATCACGTCCGCGCCCGCGTCGGCGAGGAGTGACGCGCCTGCCAGCAATTTGTGAGTGGAGAGTCCGCGCGGCGGATCCATTTCGACGGAGATGGCAAACTCGCCGCGTTCCAATTTTTGCGCGAATTGCGTGGGCGGCTCAACGTCTGAGATTTCCGAAGTCTCAAAGATTTCGGGAGCCTGAATGAGTATCGACGAATGTTCCGAAGAATCCAATGCCTTCTTCATCACCGCGATGTGTTGCGGCGTCGTTCCGCAACAACCTCCGACAACGCCCGCGCCCGCCTCGCGGAACGACAGCGCGTAATCGCCGAAGTAATCGGCGTCGGCGGGATACATGATTCGTCCGCCCACTTGTTCGGGCCAGCCCGCGTTCGGCTTCACCCAAAACTTCGCGTCAGGCACGGCTTGTTTCATCTGCTTCAAGATTCGCAACAATTGCGCGGGTCCGCCTGAGCAGTTGACACCGAGCACGTCCGCGCCAGAGTCGCGCAGAGTCCGCGCCACTTTCATCGGTTCGTCGCCGAGCAATGTGCGGTCATCGCGCGTGAACGTGATGGTTGCCACGACAGGCAAATCACACGCTTCTTTTGCTGCACGAATCGCCTCGCGAATTTCATACAGATCGCTAAACGTCTCGATGACGATCAGGTCGACGCCAGCCTCGCTCAACGCACGGACTTGTTCGGCAAACGCTTCGCGCGCCTCGTCAGGCTGGACTCGTCCAAACGGAGCGATCCGCACCCCCAGCGGACCCACGTCGCCGGCGATCAACACTTCCTTGAACGACGCGGCAACGATGCGCTTCGCCAGTTCCACGCCTTTGGCATTGATCTCGCGCACATCCTCCTGCAAACCGTGCTTGCCGAGTTTGAAGCGGTTCGCGCCGAACGTGTTGGTGATGATCATCTGCGCGCCCGCTTCGATGTATTCGCGGTGAATCTCCGCTACCACCGATGGATTGGTGAGGTTGAGTTCGTCGAAGCATTTGTCGAACCCAACGCCGCGCGCATGGAGCATGGTCCCCATTGCCCCGTCAGCGAGGAGGGTTTGGGAGGAGAGTAGTTCTAAAAAATTTTTGGTCATTTGATTATGCTTTCATTAATTGTTCAACCCGACTTTCGCCGACAGAATAATACTTCGCCTGTGGGTGATGGACGATGATCGCCGCCGTGGACTGTTCAGGAATCAATTGATACGCCGCGCTGAG
>CAYPCK010000498.1:0-1236 GCA_964409185.1 uncultured Anaerolinea sp.
TCCTACGCCTTAGCATTTTTCTGGCTGGACGGCTTCGCCGTCCCCGCCCCAGCGCGGGTAATATCTCCCACCGGGTTTTTATACGCCAACCTTCAACTCTTTCAACCCCCGAAAGATCGGCTGTTCCTGCCATTCCAAACTTTCTGACTGCAATTGCATCTTGGGGAAGCGGCGCAGGAGGGTTGCGAACGCGACCTCCGCTTCCATTTTGACGAGCGGCGCGCCGATGCAGTAGTGGATTCCCAGCCCGAAACTCAAGTGGCGACCCTCGTTGCGGGTGATGTCGAACGTGTCGGGGTCGGTAAACCGCTCGGGGTCGCGGTTGGCGGAACCGATGATGGTGTTGACGAGATCGCCTTTGCGGATCAACCGTCCATGCAGTTCCACATCCTCGAGCGCGGCGCGGTAGGTGATCTGCACGGGGTTATCGTAGCGGAGGATCTCTTCGATGGCAGAGGGAAGCAACCCGGGATCGTCTTTCAATCTTCGCAGTTGAGTAGGGTGTTGAAGCAAAGCCAAAATCCCGTTGCCGATGAGGTGTGTCGTGGTTTCGTGACCCGTGCTCAGCAGGATGTTGACGTTGGCGACCAGTTCGGTCTCCGTCAATGCGGCGGTGGCTTCACGGGGGCGAGTCAGCTCGCCCGTCGGAAGAGGCGGGTGACCGGGGGGCAGAGCCGCTGAAAGGTCGTCATCTGTCGAGAGAATTAACGCGCTCAACAGGTCATCCTGCGGTTCGTCGCGCCGGATTCGGCTCAGGCTTCGCACGTAATCCGTCATCTCTTCGAGGCTGTGCGCGGCGCGTTCGAGAAGCGCCCGCGATTTATGCCTGACCGTGCCGAGGATCGCGAAGAGATCGTCGGACCATTGCTTGAAGCGCGCGCGGTCGCTGGCAGGCAAGCCGAGCAACTCGGCGATCACCATCACCGGCAGTGGATACGCCAGGTCGCGCACGATCTCGATACCTCCCCTGCCCTGCGCGTCGTCCAGCAACTCATCCACGATGTTCTGCACGTACGGTCGCAATTGTTCGATGCGGCGCGGCGTGAAGGCGTGATTGATCAACCCGCGCAAGCGCGTGTGGTACGGCGGATCGGCATAGAAAACAGTTTTCGAAAACGAGTGATACACAGGTTGGGCGATTGGTTGTTGTTCGGCGGGCAATCGTTCGAAGCCGCGCATCAACCCCTGCGCGCGCGAGAAGCGCTCGTCGGTGTAAAGCGCATCGATATCGGCGTA
>CAYPCK010000498.1:1246-2351 GCA_964409185.1 uncultured Anaerolinea sp.
GCGCGTCCGCTTCTGCCAGAGACATTTACAAGTTTTCCTTTGGTTGTAGCGAGAATTATACACCCTGTTTGTGAAAATGGATACAAATAGCCCCCGCTTTATCCGCTTCTCAAATGGACGGCTTCGCCTCACCCTGCGGGCTGGGCTGGTTCGGCAGTGGGAGCGAAAAACAAAACGTGGAGCCTTTGCCCGCTTCGCTCTCCACCCAGATCTTCCCCCCGTGCACTTCGACGATCCGCCGGGCGATGGCAAGCCCCACACCAGTGCCTTCGCTGGCAGGCTCGAGTTTATCGAACAAGCCAAAGATCCGGTCGTGGAACTCCGGCGCGATGCCGATGCCGTTATCGCGCACAAAAAATACGGTAAAGCGGCTGTCCATGGCCCGGCATCCGATCTCGATGACCGGCTCGGGTTGGTTCGTGGAATACTTGGCGGCATTATCGAGCAGGTTTTGTAATAACTCCAGCAAGCGCTTGCGGTCGCCGTGGACGACCGGCAGGTCGGGTTGCACCACCAGGCGGATGCTGTGTTCGTGAAGCCTGCCCTCGGTCAGTTCGACCGCCTCGCTCACAAGATCGCCGAAGGGAATTTCTTGCGGCTCGCCCATCACGCGCCCGATGCGCGAGAGTTCGAGCAGGTCTTGCAGGAGGTCCTGCATGCGCTGGGCGGCGTTCTGAATGCGTTCGATATCGCGGCGCAGGTTATCCGAATCGCCGGTGCGCGCGTCCTCTTCGAGGTAGCCGAGGAAGCCGACGATGGTCACCAGCGGCGATTTCAAATCGTGCGACACGGTGTAGACGAACCGCTCCAGTTCGGAATTTTTCTTCTCCAGTTCCGCGATCAGCTGTTCGCGCTCCGAAAACGCCCAGCGCGTAAGCGTGACATCACGGATTATGGCAAGGACGGTGTCTTCCCCCGAGGCGATAATGCGCGCCTCGAAGGTCCGTTGGGCTTGATCGTTGTTGAGCTGGTAATCGAACGCATTCACCTGGCCCGAATCGAGCGCCCGTTCGATGGCGAATCTGGCATCGTCGCGGATCGAAGGGAGCACATCCCCGATCCGTTTGCCCATGAATTCCTCCGGCGATCTTTGCGGCGTAAGCAC
>CAYPCK010000499.1:0-2335 GCA_964409185.1 uncultured Anaerolinea sp.
CCAAACCGAAACAGGAAGAACCCGTCGAAGAGCCCGTCTGGACGTATCGCGGGTACAAACTTAAATCAGGCGAGTTCGTCACGGCGATGGTGCATTTCTTCCGCGCCGAGATTCAACGCGCGAATGTCTGGCGGCAGCGCCTGGATACGACCACGAATTGGGCGGTTGTCGTTACAGGTGCAACTTTATCTATTGCATTCAGTCAGTCGAACGTGCATCACTCGGTTATTTTGTTGAATACCTTGCTGGTGTTGTGGTTTTTGTTCATCGAAGCGCGACGCTACCGCTATTACGAGTTGTGGAGTTATCGCGTGCGTTTGATGGAAACCGATTTTTACGCCGCGATGCTGGTGCCGCCGTTTCATCCTTCGCCGGAGTGGGCGGAGAACCTTGCCGAAAATTTGCTTACGCCGAGTTTTCCCATTTCAATGTGGGAGGCGTTTGGCAGAAGGCTGCGAAGAAATTATTACTGGATCTTTTTGATCCTGCTTGCTTCGTGGGTCGCAAAAATTTACCTTTTTCCACAAGCGCCGAAAGACCTTGCCGAATTTTTGGAGCGATCCTCGGTGGGGCCTGCGCCGGGCGTGGTGATGATCGGGTTGGGAATCATCTTTTATGTTTTCCTTGCCATCTTTGCCGTTGCCACTGTCACGATGACGCGTGCCACCGGCGAGGTGCTTCCGCGCTTCGGCGATGAGACCGCCACTGCCGCGCCCTCGGAACAGGGCAAGCCGAAGAGTCTGCTCTCGCACTTGATTCCCCGTCAGCGACGCCGCCAATTGCTGGCCCTTATCATCACCGACAAGACCGACGCGGTAGCGAGTCGCATCCTCACGGACCTGCATCGCGGCGTGACGGCAATGCAAGGCAAGGGCATGTACACCGGCAGGGAGCATGCCGTGTTGATGTGCGCGCTCACGATCACCGAAGTGCATAATTTGAAATCGGCGGTGGCAAAGGAAGACCCCAAGGCTTTTGTGATCGTCTCGCCTGCGCAGGAAATTCTGGGCGGCGGGTTTGCTCCGTTGGAAGTGAAATAGGCCTCTTGCATAAGTCATGGCGCGTGTCACGATAAACGCATCAGAGGAGTGATAGTTCCAGAACGTTCCCGGCGCCACTTTGTATGGGAAATTAAATGCGGCAGTGATTTTGTCGGTATAGGGTTCGGCAAGGAAGAAGGTTTCCATGTAGGAACCGGTTTCATCTGATTCATACCCGGCCAGGCGGTAATTGCCTGTCGCCATATCAATGGTGTTATTGAAGGTGACGTTCGTCCATGTGCCGGGGCTGGAGGTGTATTCGGGCACGTAATCTTTGACGAGCAGATTGTAAACACCTGTGCCGAACAGATTCACTCACTCTGGCGCGCGGACGATGTAGGCTGGGTCGTATCCGAATCGTTCCCTGAATTTTTCAGTTACTTTTTTTCGAAGATTCATGATGTGTTTCGTTGCTTGTAATGAATTGCAGGCAGGTTACGCAGGCGATCGGCGGCGGCTTCGGGTGTGATGTCGCGTTGGGGCATGGCAAGCATCTCGTAGCCGACCATGAATTTCTTCACCGTAGCAGAGCGTAACAGCGGCGGATAAAAGTGCGCGTGCAGTACCCATTCAGGATGCGGCTTCCCATCGGCAGGCGCCTGGTGGAATCCCATCGAGTAAGGGAAGGAGATTTCAAAGAGATTGTCGTAACAAGTGGTGACTTGCTTGAAGACTTCCGCCAATGCAGTGACTTCGCTTGCGGTTAAATCTTTCATGTAGGCTGTCGGTCTATGGGCGGTGACCAATACTTCAAAGGGCCAGACTGCCCAGAATGGAACCAGCGCTGTGAAATGGTCATTGACAAAGAGAATGCGGTCCTTTTGTTTGTGTTCCTCCCGCGCATAATCCAACAAAAGCGGACGGCCATTCTTATTGAAATATTCCTTCTGCGCAGCGAGTTCTTTGACGATCTCATTCGGCACTTGAGATTGCGACCAAATCTGGCTGTGCGGATGCGGGTTGGAACAGCCCATCATCGCTCCTTTGTTCTCGAAGACTTGCACATATTGGATGTAATCGAGTGTGCCAAGGTCGGCGGATTGTTCCGCCCAAGTTGTGAGCACGTTTTCTATGGCAGACAGATCAAGTTCGGGCAGGGTCAGGTCGTGGCGGGGCGAGAAGCAGACCACCAGACATTGCCCCTGTTCGAGAGCAGAAACAAGCAGGGGGGAGTCTGAAGCGGGTTCTTTATCCGGGGCTGGCAAGAGCGCGGCGAAGTCATTCTCAAAGACATAGGCGCCGGTGTAATCGGGGTTGAAGACTCCGCCTGCCCGTTCATTGCGCGGACAAAGATA
>CAYPCK010000500.1:0-2326 GCA_964409185.1 uncultured Anaerolinea sp.
CGTTTGCACGAGCCAGGTTTCCAGCAGGCGGTGATGACGAATTACCTCCAATGCGGCTTTCTTACCAGCCGAGGTTAAGGTTGCGCCTTGATGCTTTTGATATTCAACCAAGGCGGGTTTTTCGGCAGCGAGTTTTTGGATCATTCCAGTGACCGATGCAGGTTTGATGTTCAGCTCGCGCGCCAGATCGTTGGTGCTGGCAGGCGAACCGTTTTCCGTCAGCTCGTAAATCTGTTTGAGGTAATCTTGTTTGGATGCGGATTGTTTCATCATACGTTCCAAAGTGTTATGGTTGTGCATAGGAAGAAGGCAAGATAGGCAAGATTGAAACCCGCGCCTTCCGTCGCGTCAACGATGAATTTGGGAAGGATGCGTTTAATGAGCAGCCATGCAATGGTCAAAGTGACCGGGTTGACGAACGTCATCCAGCCTGGGAAGAATGTTTTACCCGAGCCAACCAACATAGCGAACAGTATGGATGCGATAATGATCATGATGAGGAGCGGCGCGTAGGCGACAATCAAAACTTTTTTGTGTCGTTCGATCAATTTTGCAATGACGCCTTGTGATTTCTCGTCAACTTGATTCAACGCTTGCACATATTCGCCCGTATAATAAAAACTGCCGTGGACGAACCCGCCAATCACCGATGCGATTCCGAACAACAGGGTGGCTGTGAGCACGATGGAAGGATTTCCGCCATCCAAGCCCTGATAGACTTGCCAATACCCGGCGATTACCAATGGGGTGGCGAACACTCCAAGTAATGCGCCCCACATCATGCGGTTGGGGGAGAGGACAACCATTTTTTCTGCGTCCGACAATAACTTCGTAAATGGTTTCAATTTGGGATATTCATCAATGTTGATTTTGCTCGCGAGCAATAAAACATCGCCGACGGCATAGATCAATGTGCCGAGAATGGCGGCAACTCCTGTAATTTGAAGCGTGGTCATGGTTTATCCTCGATAATTTAGGTTTACCTAAATTAGTTTATCCTATATACCTAAAAAATGTCAAGGGTTTATCTATGTGTAACAAAAAAACACCGCGCCAGTTGCGTGTATCCAAAACTGTCTCTGAATGAAGCATGTTATTATCATCGCTAGCTATTTGCGTTTCAGTCCATAATTGATAAATGTGGTGAAGAGAAAAGATTGAAAGATGTCGCTCCATTCCGAGATCCTTGAACAGCCCGAGCGGATTCAATCCCTGCTGGCTTCGCAGAGAAAAAATGTCGAGCGGATCGCCTCCGAGATTCGCAAGCGCGATGTGGAGTACGTTTTTCTCGCCGCGCGCGGCACATCGGACAACGCGGGGAGATATGCAAATTATTTGCTGGGCGCGATGAACGGACTGCCATTGGCGCTGGCGACGCCGTCGTTGTTCACGTATTACAACCTCCCGCCGAAATTGAAGAACGCGCTGGTGGTTGGCGTTTCTCAATCGGGGAAATCGCCCGATATTGTGAGTGTGCTTGAGGAGGGGAAGAGGCAGGGATGTCTTACGCTTGCCATCACGAACGAATCGAGGTCTCCGCTCGCGCGGACTTCAGACTTTGTGTTGGATATTCAGGCTGGCAAAGAAAAAGCGGTCGCCGCGACCAAGACCTATACAACCGAATTGACGACGATCGCGATGCTTTCCGCCGCGCTGAGCCGAAACAAGAAGCGGTGGAGCGAATTGAGCAACGTCGCAGGGTGGATGAAATCTGCTTTGCAGCAAGATGAGTTTATTGCACAATCTGCGCAAAGGTATCGGTACATTGATCAAACCGTCGTGCTTGGGCGCGGATTCAATTACGCCAGCGCGTTTGAGTGGGCATTGAAATTGAAAGAGCTGACCTACATCATCGCCGAACCATATTCCTCCGCCGACTTTGCGCATGGACCTATCGCGATGATCGAAAGCGGATACCCCGTTTTTGCTGTCGCGCCGAAGGGAAAGGTGTTTAGCTCGATGCTGGGAATGCTCAAGCGGTTGAGGAAAGAGATTTCTGCTGAGCTCGTGGTGGTCTCGAACGATAAACAGGCGCTTTCGCTAGCGCAGGTCCCCTTAACTATTCCCGCCGATGTGCCTGAATGGCTTTCGCCTTTGGTGAGTATTTTGCCCGCCCAATTGTTTGCCTATCATCTCACGTCGGCTAAGGGATACGATACTGAAAAGCCGCGGACCATTCGAAAGATCACAGAGACGAAATAATGCGTGGTGAAAAATTCGCTCCCGCGATTAATTAAGGCGAGTTGACATCGAATTATTTTCTCGGTCTCATCCACCTGCCGCCCAATACAAACGACAACACCACAAACGCGATCGCAATCCATGA
>CAYPCK010000501.1:0-2323 GCA_964409185.1 uncultured Anaerolinea sp.
TGCGAGCAATCGCGCCTGTATGTTTCCCGCCAAGGAAGGGCTGTGTGATGTAAAGCAACTGCGCGCCGAGCATGGTCAACGGAGCGCCTGCATCAAGAACCCATGCAACGAGTCCGTCGAGGTTGAGTCTCCGCAGGGATTGAGCCCACTGAGTCCGATCCGCTTTCGATTGCATGAGCAAAGTATAGCATATTTTGATTCATGCACCGACGCATGGAGAGTGATGTAAATTTCAAGGTCGTTGCGAATACGGCGATGTTTCGCGGAGAAAAACGCCGACGAACCCTCATAGTATAATCACCCCAGAATTCACTCGCGGAGGACGAATGACCGACAAGAAGATTCGTGTGCTGGTCGCCAAACCCGGCCTGGATGGACATGATCGCGGCGCAAAAGTTGTGGCGCGCGCGCTGCGCGATGCCGGCATGGAAGTCATTTACACCGGTTTGCGCCAGACCCCGGAAATGATCGCCGAAGCCGCCCTGCAGGAAGATGTGGATGTGGTCGGATTATCCATCCTTTCCGGCGCGCACATGGCGCTGGCGCCGCGCATCCTCGAACTGTTGAAAGCGAATGGGCAGGCTGGCGTGAAGGTGTTCATCGGCGGCATCGTCCCCGATGAGGATGTGACCGCCCTCCAAACCATGGGCATCACCGGCGTGTACGGTCCCGGCGCCTCCACCGATGAGATCATCAAGGATATCCGGGAGGCAGTGAAGCCGTGAGGTTACGCAATACGAGAAACGTATTGCGTAATTTACATTATGAACCCAACGCCCACCCAACCCATCCTCGAAGGCAACCGGCTGGCGCTGGCGCGTTTGCTCACCCATGTGGAAAGCAATTCGCCGGAGTCGCGCGCCGCGCTTGCGGAACTCTTTCCGCGCACCGGCCAAGCCCATTTGATCGGTGTGACGGGCGCGCCCGGGACGGGAAAATCCTCGCTGGTGAATCAACTGGCGTTGCATTATCGAAAAATCGAAAACAGAAAAATCGCCATCATCGCCGTTGACCCGTCGAGTCCGTTCACGGGCGGCGCGGTGCTGGGCGACCGCGTGCGCATGCGCGATCTTTCCGGTGACCCCGGTGTGTTCATCCGCTCGATGGCAACGCGCGGTTCAGTCGGCGGCATCGCGCAAACCACCGCCGCGTTCACCCAAGTCTTCGATGCGGCGGGGTTCGATATCATCATCGTCGAAACCGTCGGCGCGGGGCAAAGCGAAGTGGATATTGCCCGCCTTGCGCACACCACCCTCGTTGTGGAAGCGCCCGGGCTGGGCGACGACATCCAAGCCATCAAAGCCGGGATTCTTGAAATTGCGGATGTGCTTATCATCAACAAAGCGGACCGCCCCGGCGTGGAACATACCGAACGCGCGCTTCGCACCGCGCTTGAGCTTGCCCACCCGACCCGGCGAGTCTACCGCCACCACGGGCAGACCATTGGCGTCACTCTGAGCGAAGCGAAGAGTCTCTCTCATGACACCGGAGATTCTTCGCGGCGCTCAAGCGCCACTCAGAATGACACGGCTGTTTGGATTCCACCCATCCACAAAACGGTCGCCACCGAAGGTACCGGCATTCCCGACCTTGCCGACTCGATCGCAAAACACGCCGAGCATTTGCGCGTCAGCGGCGAAAAAGAAACACGGGACCGAGCCAGGCTGGGGTCCGAATTCGAAGCGGCGCTGCAAGACGCGCTGATGAGTCGGTTTCTGGCGGGAATTCCCGGTAACACGTACAAAGACATGTTCGAGCGCGTCCTGCAACGCGCTCTCTCGCCGCACGATGCGGCAAAAAGTTTATTGAACGGAACCACGAAATAGGAGAACGATGCCCATCCACCCGCACGAGATCAAAATGTACGGCAATATCAAACTATACACCGGCACCGGCTCGCCGGAACTCTCGCAAAAGATCGCCGATTATCTCGGTCAGCAACTCAGCCCAAGGGAGGTGATTCAGTTCCCGAACGAAAATATTTTCGTCAAATTGAAAAGCAGCGCGCGGGGGCAGGATGTGTATGTGATTCAGACCACCTCCTCGCCGGTGCATCACAACCTGATGGAATTGCTAATCATGATTCAGACCATCCGCCTGGATTCGGCGGCGCGCATCACCGCGGTCGTCCCGTACCTGTGCTATGGCCGCTCGGATAAAAAAGACCAGCCGCGCGTGCCCATCACCGCGCGATTGGTTTGCGACATGATCGAAAGCGCCGGCGCAGACCGCTACATGACGTTCGATCCGCACGCCGGGCAGATCCAGGGATTTTTCTCCATCCCCGGCGATGTGCTCACCGCCTCGCACATGATCACCGATC
>CAYPCK010000502.1:0-2303 GCA_964409185.1 uncultured Anaerolinea sp.
TCAAATGGTCGGTGGTCGGTTTCAACCGCGCGGATATCATCGAATTCGTTTTCTTCATGACCCCGTACGACTCGCCCACGCTGTACTACGGCCGCTTCCCGTAATGCAGAAACTGATCACCGTTATCGGCGCGAGCGGCGTCGGCAAAACAACCTTGGTCCGCGCGCTGGCGGCAACCGGGAAATTCGCAACCGCGTATGAGGAACATGATGAGCGACCCTTTCAGGCGCTGTTCAAGCAGGATAAAAAATACGCGCTTGCCAATCAGTTGGATTACCTCCTCTTGCGCGCCGAACAGGAAAAAGAATTACGCGCCGCATCAAGAATCGGGTTGATGGATGGCGGGCTTGACCTCGACTTTTACGGGTTCACCCGCCTCTTTCACCATCTCGGCTTGCTCACCCACCCCGAATTTGATCTCTGCCGACGGTTTTATCTCCACACCCGCGAACTTTTACCCGCCCCCGAGTTTGTGATCAACCTACGCGCCGCGCCGGAAATCGTCGCCCGGCGACTCGCTTCACGCAACCGAATCAACATCGCGTCCGCGGAGGATGCGGGTATGCTCGACCAGTACATTTCCGAATGGCTGGCTTCGATCCCGCAGGGTCGGGTTTTATCCCTCGACGTTACATCGGAAAATGAGTTTTACAGCAACACCACCCAGTCCGTTTTGGAATTCGCAGGGTTGGGCTAATCGAACCTCAGCCCGGACGTTGCCGGCAACGAATAAACATACGGCTTGGCAATGATGAACAACCTGCCCCACGAATCCTCCCCGTTGGCATAAATGCATGTTTGAAGGATCAAGTCGCCGGGTCGGTCGAACACGTGGAGGAATAATCTTGCAACTGAAAGTGTTTCGCCCGTTTCAAGGTCCACAAAATCGCTGGTGACGCTGTTCGGCTGTAACGCCTGGTAGCCCAGAAATTCACGGATGATGTAAGGCTCGATCATGCCGTCTCCGTAGATCAAATACACGATCTGGTCCTGCTCGAGCATCGAGAACTCTGCGCCAGCCAGCGTGTTGTGCGCCAGCAGACCCGTGGAATGATAGTTGGATGCCATGCCGAAGACGGTCAAGGTATTTGGGCGGGCTGAGATGAACGTAGGGCTGCCGTTCGGCTGGTATACGACCTTCTCCGCCAGCACATCCCGGACATAGATCCCGCGCAACTCGCCCGCGTTTCCGTTCGAAACTTCTTCGATGAACGCATTGAACTCCGGCAGGTCGCTCCCGCTCCACGCCGTTGCGCGCGAGGGAAAGAGAAGCGAGCAAGCGATCACAGTAAATAAAAATGGGAAAATATATTTTGAGGGAGTGTTTTGAACGCGGTGTTGTATCATGCCTAAAATTGTAGAGGGGCATCGGCAGGGCTTCAATCGCGAACGCGGGTCATGCGCTAACAATTATGAAAATCGTTCAACGGATTTGCAATAAACGCATAATTTCATTCACAGACTCGTTCATGCATAGTACTTTCGGGCATTTCTGGCTATAATTTCGTGTGATCGCAACCAACGGTCTCGGTTCGCATCATCGCATTGACATGAAAACCTCCATCAAGTTTGGAATCATCGAAGATATCAAGTCCGTCCGGCGGATTCGCCTCGGTCGGTGTTGGGGCGTGACCATACTGATCACACCGTACCTCTGGCTGGGTCCGATCGTTTTCTTCGCCCTGCATTTCATCCTCAACTTGTTGAATTTCACCCTGAGCCTTGAAGAGCGATTCTCCGCCGCATTCTTTTTCACGATCGCGGTCGAAGCGACCACGCTCATCCACGCGCTGGGGCACATCCTCAGCGGAAAACTCGTCGGCTCCGCCATGGACGAACTGCTCATCGCCTCCACGCGGGATGTCAACATCTACCACGGCGATCAAAGCCAGTTTCCCAGCCGCGTTCACCTTGGGCGGGCATTGGGCGGACCCATCCTGAATCTCCTCGTCGCCGCGCTCTGCCTGCTCATTGCCCCGAATTTGCCTATCGGGTTCTGGTCGAAGGTGAACGCCAGCATGATCGTCACGAACCTTTTCTTCGGTTTCGGCAGTTTTCTACCCCTCCGCTCGGTGGACGGCGAAGTGGTCTGGCGCGAACTCCTCAAACAAAAATAAAAGCGGCAATGAACGCGGCATTACTAAAACTCCGATTTCCGCCAGCCTTGCTGACATTGCTTATTTTCGTAAGTTCATGCGCCTCGCCCGTGTCTACGCCGGTCACGCCGCTTCCCACCACCGTGGAGTTGATCGAGCCGGGCGACTCGGTCATGGTCGCCATGAGCGGCGGCAAGGACAGCTACA
>CAYPCK010000503.1:0-2301 GCA_964409185.1 uncultured Anaerolinea sp.
TTTGGTTGGTCTTCTTTTTTCTCTTTTCCGAAATCCCGCCAGTACCAGATAAATGCGCCGATGACTGGGGAAATCACCACGATCTTGAAAGATAATAAAAGCCAGCCTACCGATGGAGTTTCATATTGTAAAGGCGCTTCCCAAAGAATGGTTTCGGTTACTTTATAGGCAGGTATGGCATTGATGAAGTGCCACAAGTAAAAATCGCTGATAGCTCCGTGAGGGTCCGCTGTATTCGCTGGTCCATCCCAAATGATCGCGTCATTCTCAACAAGAAAATAAGTCCAAGTCGAGAAGAAGAAAAGCCCTATCCACATCAAACAGAGAGAATAAGCAAAAGGAGCAAATATTCCAGCCCGTGACTTCAATGTTCCTAAAATAAGCTTGCGGTTATTCTCCGTCATTACGAGCCATATGGAGATCAAGAGCAATGCGCCCCATAGTACGAGGATTATGGTTTGAGATAATCGAGACAGGCTAGGAGTAATTTTGGCAAGCCAAGAAAAGGGAAGAGCAGGTGCAATCAAGAGAACAATCGCGCCTATGAGCTTGAAGTATCCAGCGAAAACCGATTCAACAAATGTGCGAAACCCAGGGTAAATGGCGGAGAGTATTCCAACAATAAGTACGACGAAGATCAGAGCGATGTCAAACATGGATAATTTAAAGAGATAAGAAGCCAAGCTCAAAAGGACGATAACCACTATCAGCAAACCTGACAACCTTGATTTGGATATACGTTCCATTCTGCATCTCCTGATAATTTCTTTCGAAACTTCAATATCGACAACTGCTCAAATATTTCTATTTCCTCGCCCCCGTCAACGCGGTGGTGATTCCCAGCCCCACGTAGACCAATCCCGCAAAAACTCGCCCGCCTGTTTGAAAGCGCTGGTTCCCGCGCAATTTATCGGCAAACGAACTGACCGCCAACGCGTAAATACTATCTGTAATAATCGCCAGCCCGACGAAGATCATGCCGAGCAGGAGGTTTTGCATAACGACGTTTCCTCGCGCCGGGTCGACGAACTGCGGCAGGAAGGCGAGGAAGAACAGCGCGGTCTTCGGGTTGAGCAGGTTGATCGCCAGCCCCTGCCAGTAGATGCGCGAGAGAGTCTCCACTTTGATTTCCGATTCTGTTCCATTTTCCGAAACGAATAATTTCCGAATGCCAAGATAAATCAGGTACGCCGCGCCGAGATATTTCACCACGTCGAACGCCAGCGCGGAAGAAAGCAAAAGCGCCGAAAGCCCGAGCGCGGCGGCGACCGCCTGAATACAATTCGCCGTCTCGATGGCAAAGACGGAGACCAACCCGGCGGCGCGTCCCTGGCTGGCGCTTCGGGCGGTGATATACAGCACCGCCGGTCCCGGCACAATGAGCAGGGCAACCGCGGCGAGGATGAAAAAGGTTAGGTTGGAGGGTTCGATCATGACCGGTCCTTATCCAACGAACAATGAAATCAATTCGCGCGAAAGCCCAGACATCGTCTTTTCGTATTCGAGGCGCGTGCGTTTGATGGCGGCTTGCATGGCGTGCTCGAATTTGTGTCCCTGCGCGGGGGAGTCGAGGTTCATCCACGCGTGCGAATCGCGCGGGATGAGCGGCAGGACATACGGGCGGAGTCTTTTGACAAAGTACAACCACTCCAGCGGAGGATACGTCCTGCCGGAGCGCAGGTCGGGGCTGTGGATCAGGTCGGGGTGGAGCGGGTCAATTTCACTGGGGGAAGGAGGCGTCTTCCCTTTGAAGCGGTCCAGCCACAACGTCACGTAATTCGAGTGGGCGTAAAAATCCTGCACTGTATGCGTCAGCCTCCCGAACGCCTGCCACGCAGACACGACATCTTTTTCCTTGAGCGATTCGCGCGCCGTCTCGCGTTGCTGTTCGATGTAGCGATAGGTTTTCTCGAACGCGTTGTTATCGAAATGATATTCGTCGTGCCAGAATTGCCCGGCGAAACGGTCCTGGCGGATGTTGGCTTTGGTCATCACGCCGACGGCGCGCGCGCCAAGACGGTCGCCGAGCGATTCGAACATGATTTCGATGTGGTATTCGGTGAGCATTTGCCCGATTATAAGCGGTTATAATGCCGCCATGAGTTTTTATACATCGAAAGGCGACGACGGTACAACGAACCTGCTCGGCGAAGGGCGCGTGACGAAGTATCACGCGCGCATCGAGGCAGTGGGCGCGCTGGATGAGTCGTCCGCCGCGCTGGGACTGGCGCGCGCGCAATGCCGCGACCCGCGCTCCGCGCCAATCCTGCTCGAGGCGCAACGCGATTTGTACAAATTGAT
>CAYPCK010000504.1:0-2301 GCA_964409185.1 uncultured Anaerolinea sp.
AGTTTCGCGGCTTGCTCCTGCAACAACACCAGCGACTCGTGCTGTTCGAGTTGTTCCGCCATTTTGATCAGGCAGATGGCTTCGTTGTAGAGCATCGCCTCGAGCGCGGGGCTATGCACCTGCCCGATGTTCACGCCCAGCGACCACTCGTGCCACTGATCGAATAACGGATTGTCTTCAAAGCCCGTCTGTAAAATATGCTTCCATTGCGGAATGCCATCGTGGTCATCGTCGTAGTCGGGGGAGAACCACGACCAGAAAAATTTTTGAAGTTGCGGGAAGACCTGTTCGATGAATGCGGCATCGCTTGATTTTTCGTACAACTTCCACGCGAGGCTCGCAAACAGAGGCGCGGCGAGGTGCCGCCCGCGTTGACCGGCGAGGCCGGGTTTGCCGTCTATTTCGCCGTTTTCGTTTTGAATCGAGAGAAAATTCTTGAGCAGGTCTTTTGCCGCTTGCGAGGCAGGCAATACTTCCGAAAGAAAGTACGCGTCGAACGGAGATTGCCCGTTCCATGAGGCGGGGTAATCAGAGCCGTCGCCGCGCGGGGAGTAGCCGTTGTCCGGTCCGCGCGAGGAGACGATGGATGGGTTGGGTACATGTTCGTTCGGAGGGAAGAACAACCCGAAGGCGGTCTTCTGGCTGAGGGCGAATGCCGCGTCCCAATCTTTGTCGGCGGTATGGATGTCAATGGTTTGACTCGCGTTGAGTAATTCGAGTCGCGCGCGTTCGGCTTCCCAGGGGCGGGCGGCGGTCTGGCGGGCGAGATCGAACGAGGTCTGCAAGGTATCCGTTGCGGCTTGCACCCACGTGAGTTGACGCGTCGCACCCGGACCCAGCTCAAGGTCGAGAAGAAGCGAGGGGTGAGGTCCGGCGCCGTGGGCGGGTCCACCGGTCATGAAGAGGATGGGGAAGAGTCCGCCGGTTTGACCCGCAAGGATGTTGACCATCTGGTTTTGCGCGGTTGCCATGCCTTGCCCGTCTATGGGATTCAACACTGCGCACAATTCAAGTTTGATCTTGCGATTCTTGTTGGATTTGTTCGCAACCGTTACGCGCCCACAAATGATGTTGGAGCCTGGAACCCAATATTCGGCGGAAACGTTCATGTTGGGTAATGGAACGTAGTCGACGAGCAGGAAGTTTGGGTAGAAACGGCGGATGATCGGTCGCTGGGCAAACGCGGATGGATCGCTCACCGTTTGTTTGCCCTCGCTGTAGCGATGAAAGATGCGCATGGATTTGGCGCGCAAGCCGTATGTGGTGTGGAGCGCCAGGGCGGCTGGTTCCGCGCCGCCAAACTCGAGTTCCCAAATGTGGTCGTTGAGGTAATCGGGGATGGAGAGGCGGGAATCCGCGGCGAAAGTGAGGCAGAGCGGGTCGCCGGGGGCGAGTGACCATTCGCGCATAGGGCAGTATTGTACGGGGAGAAAGGCGGGAGGTCAAAGGGTATAATTTAGTTGGATGGTTTGTTGGTTTTGTAGTTCGCTGGTCGAGTAGTTCCGAGCGGTTTTCAGCGAGGAACGTATCGAGATCAGCGGGTTTCAAGAAAACATTAGGTTGTATGTTAATGGTGGTTGAGTAGGAGCGGGAAAACTCCGCCCCTACTCAACCACCAGAATAGAATCAAAGAGGTGAACTCATGGGATTGTATTTCGAGGAAATTTTTGTCGGTCAAAAAACGGTTACGGATAAACGGACGGTCGCGGAAGAGGATATTTTGCAATTCGCGGCGCTGACGGGGGACGACAACCGCATTCACGTTGACCGCGAATTCAGCAAAACGACTCAATTCGGGAAACAGATCGCGCACGGCGCGCTGGGGCTATCCTTTGCGTTGGGTCTGGTGTGGAAAACCGGCTTCATGGATGGCACGGTGATCGCCTTTCGTGAAATTAGCGAGTGGAAATTCGTCAAACCGGTTTTTATCGGCGATACCATCCATGTGGAAATGATCACCAGGGAAGTCAAAGCCCTGCCGCGCATTGGCGGCGGTTCGGTTACGATCACGGCGGAGGTGAAGAACCAGAATGACGAGGTCTGTCACCGCGGTTCGTGGACGGTGTTGATGATGAGCAAACCAGCTTGATCGACGATTTAGGATTTCAGATTTGCGATTGATTGGCGGTTATGAGCGGACAGTCTCTAACGCTTCGACGCTCTTTTCGGTCGCAGGACAAGTCTCCGGTCTCAAATTACCATCCTGCGACAAAGCTCAGGACAGGCTTACCAATTACCAATGACAACGAACGACGAAGAGAACAAACGCGTCATCAGGGTCGTCGTTGAGGCCGCAGATGG
>CAYPCK010000505.1:0-2298 GCA_964409185.1 uncultured Anaerolinea sp.
AGCATGGTTTCTCCCGTCAATATCGGATAGATGACTTATTATACCATCCGATATTAACTGTTATTTACCCAATTCTCTTTTGACATGTAAAATCTGATCGCGGATTTCCGCCGCGGCTAGCTTGGGATTTTCAGCACGCGAGATTCCGCGCGAGATGGGGATGAGCATCCCTTTGCCGTCTGCCCGTAGACCTGATTTCAGCGCGAGTTCGAGTTCTCCGCCTTGGACGCCGACGCCTGGGGAGAGGAACCACATTTCAGGCACAGCGGCGCGGATCATTTCCATGATCTGTGGATGGGTGGCACCGACAACCAGACCTACATTGTTCTTTTCATTCCATTGTTCTGCGAGTTTCGCCACATAAATGTACAACAGCATGGGCATATCCGATCCCATTGGCATGACGAGGAGATTCTGCAAATCCATTGATCCCGCGTTGGACGTTTTGCAGAGCAGGAAAACACCTTTTTCAGGATAATTAAGAAATGGTTCAATCGAGTCTTTTCCCAAATATGGACTCAACGTGATGCAATGCGCGCCGAGAGTCTCAAATGCGGACTTGGCATATGCCTCGGCAGTGGAGGCAATGTCGCCGCGCTTGGCATCGAGGATGACAGGGATGAGCGAACCAAATCGCTTTGATTCTTCGTCAATGGCTTGGATGACCTGCTTGAGCGCGGTCCAGCCTTCGGCGCCGAAGACCTCGAAAAATGCCGCGTTGGGTTTGAACGCCGCGGCATAGGGAGCAGTTTGTTTGACAAGATTCAGGCAGAAGTCGAGGGCGGAAGCGGCGGTGGGGACGGGTAAATCGTTGACGTGTGGATCAAGTCCAACGCAGAGCAATGACGAGCAGTCATCCACCCGCTTTTCCAAAAAAGAAAAAAAAGTTTCCATGTTTTAGAGTTCCAAGTGTCAAGTTTCACGTTTCAAGTAAACATGCAACGTGAAACTTGGAACGTGACGCTATGCCTTTCCCAGCACCATCGCCAGCAGCGCCATTCTCACATACAAACCATATTCCATTTGCCTGAAGTATGCGGCGCGGGGATCGTCGTCGAAGTCCATGCTGATCTCGGTGACGCGCGGGAGCGGGTGCATCACGATCATATCCTGTTTGGCGGCTTTCATGATGGCTGGGTCGATCACGTACGCGCCCTTGACCTTTTCATACTCTTCGGGGTTTTCAAATCTTTCTTTTTGCACACGGGTCACATACAGCACGTCGGTTTCGGGCAGGGCTTTTTCGAGCGTGCTGAACTCGGCTTGCGGGATTCCTTTTTCAGCGACCTCATCCATCACTTCCTTCGGCATTTTCAAAATGTCAGGTGAGACGTAATTCAACTTGACTTTGAACAACGATAATAAACGCGCTAATGAATGCACCGTGCGCCCGTATTTCAGGTCGCCGAGCATGGTCACGGTCATACCGTCCACCTGACCCGCGCCGAGTTCCTCAAAGATCGTGAACGTATCGAGCAGCGCCTGCGTGGGATGTTCGCCCGTGCCGTCGCCCGCGTTGATGACAGGTTTGCGCGCCGCCTTCGCCGCGATCGCCGCCGACCCCGTTTCGGGGTGCCTCAGCACGATCACATCGGCGTAACATTCGAGCGTGCGAATCGTATCGGGCAAGCTTTCGCCCTTCGACACCGATGAATACTTCACTTCGTTGATCGGGATGACGCTCCCGCCGAGTCGTTCCATCGCGGCAGTGAACGACGACGACGTGCGCGTGGACGGTTCATAAAAAAGATTCGCCAGAATTTTTCCTTTCAGCAGATCGAACGTCCCGACGCGCTCGACCATGCCGCGCATCTCGTGCGCCACGCCGAAGATGTATTCTAGGTCGGCGCGGCTGAACTGCTTGACGGATATGATGTCCTTGCCGTACCACGTCGCGTTTTTATTTTCGCCGAAGGGCAGGTGAGTGGATGATGAATTTGTGGGCATGAGTACTCCTTGGGGTAATTGGGGATTGGTAAATGGTAATTAGAGGGTTAGGGGATTGGAGATTGGAGACTGGTGGTCGAGCGCAAGCAGCCAAGACCACGTTTCGCGCGTCGGGGAGGCTGATTCGGTTTCGGTGGATATTTGACTCATTTGAAAAGATGATTCGCCAGCGGAATGACATTGATCAACGGCTCTTCGTAGGGATGGACGCGTTTGATAACCTTGAGCGCTTCAGCCACCAACTCGCGCCTGCAATTGACCTCGAGTTTGTATTCCGCCACTTCGTTGAGTTCGCCGACCTTTCCCTCGAATGGGTTTGCGCCTTCCCTCGGGCGGAAGAATCCGCGCACG
>CAYPCK010000506.1:0-2297 GCA_964409185.1 uncultured Anaerolinea sp.
ACCACCCGATGAACCTGCCCATCGGCCGCTTCCTCGGCAAGGGCGGGCTGGAGCATTGGCAGAAAGTCCGCAAGTTGACAGAAGCCAAATTCGGCGCGGACAAAATGGATGAGTTGTTTCCCGATTCTGCATATCAACTCACGCACAACGCTTTGTTCCCGCACGATTGTATGCATGTAGAGAATCTTGGCGGCGACATCGGCTTGAAGGAACTGCACAATAAACGCATCACGCTGGGAGTCTTCCCGTGGAAGTTCAAAGGCGGCGAAGCCGCGTTTTGCAGGGCGGTGGCGTGGGCGTAGTCTCTAGTCTCCAGTCTCAAGACTCTTTGCTTTCAGAGTCTTGAGACTGGAGACTGACTGGAGATTGATAACTGACTTGGAGACTTTATGACCACTCGATACTTCGGCGAACGGATCAAGCGTAACGAAGACCCGCGCCTCCTCACAGGGCAGGGACTGTACGTGGACGATGTGGATTTGCCCAACATGCTCCACGTCGCCTTCGTGCGGAGTCCGTATGCGCACGCGCGGATAAATAATATTGATGTCTCTCAAGCCTTAAAGCGCGAAGGTGTGGTTGCCGTTTATACGGCGAACGACTTGGGAGATTACTGGAAACCAGGTCCGTTGTTGGTTTCGCCGCCGCCTGTAGATGGCATTGTATTCAATGAAAAGACACAAGTGCCTTTAGCAAAGGACAAGGTCAAATTTGCGGGTGAGCCGATCGTGATGGTCGTGGCGGAGAGTCGGTACATCGCCGAAGATGCGCTGGCAGATATTCAAATTGACTATGAACCGCTCGAAGCCGTCGTTGATCTTGAGAAAGCCTTGCAATCTGACAGCACTTTGATTCATGAGGAGATTGGTTCAAATATCGCCGCGCATGTTGTACAGAGAAAAGGCGATTATGAAGCTATAAAAGATAACGCCGCCTTAATTATCAAACGCCGATTTCTTTACGAGCATGGCTGTGCAGCCGCAATCGAGAATCGCGGCATCGTTGCGGAGTGGAATTCTCGCGCAGGCAGATTAACCGTTTGGGATACCACGCAGGCTCCCGTCGTGATCCGAAACGGGTTGGCGGGAATGCTTGGGTTATCGGAGAGACAAGTTCGCGTCATCGCGCCGTTCATCGGCGGCGGGTTTGGTCCGAAGATCATGATGTTTTATCAAGAGGAAGTGCTGGTCCCGTGGGCGGCGATGAAGTTGAACCGCCCCGTCAAATGGATCGAAGACCGCGCCGAAAATTTTGTCGCTACCACGCACGAACGCGGACAAATCCACGACGCGGAAGCCGCGTTCGATAAGGATGGTCATATTCTCGGCGTGCATGATGTCTTCTTGCATGATACGGGTGCGTATGCGCCTTATGGCTTGACTGTGGCGCTCAACTCGCAAGCCAATGTGCTCGGGCTGTACGACATCAAAAACTATTACAGCGAGTTCACGGCAGTCTTCACCAACAAGACCATCGTCACGCCCTATCGCGGCGCGGGACGTCAACATGGTGTGTTTGTCATCGAACGATTGTTGGATATTGCCGCGAAGAAACTCAATATTGACCGCGCCGAAATCCGCCGACGCAACTTTATCCAGCCGAATCAATTCCCGTACAACAACGAGATCATCTATCAGGATTTCGCTCCATTGGTGTACGACAGCGGGGACTACGAACCGTTGTTAGACGAGGCGCTCGAGCGAATCGGTTATCACAAATTCATCAATGAAACTCAACCGAAATTGCGCGCCGAAGGTAAACACGTTGGCATTGGGGTTGTCGCCTATGTCGAAGGGACGGGCATCGGACCATACGAAGGCGCGAAGGTGCAGGTGATGGGAAGCGGGCGCGTCTCGGTCGTCACGGGCGTCGGCACGCAGGGACAGGGTCATTACACGAGTTACGCGCAGATCGTCGCGGAGCAGCTCGGCGTGAGCGTGGATAAGATTGACGTGGTCACGGGCGACACCGATCAGTTCTATTGGGGCGCGGGCACGTTCGCCAGCCGCGGCGCGGTCGTGGCGGGCAATGCCATCAACGAAGCCGCGAAGGTGGTGCGCAAGAAAATTCTCAAACTTGCCTCCGAACATTTCAACGCGCCCGAAGATGAACTCGAACTCGCAGATGGCATGGTGAAAGTGCAAGACCTGCCGCGCATGTCCATTTCGTTGGGTGAACTCGCAGGCATGGCGAACCCGACGCGCGGAGCGGTCAAACCAGGCACCGAGCCTGGGCTCGAAGCGACCAACTATTTCGGTCCAGAAAGAGGCGCCACCGCCAGCGGCATCCACGCGATG
>CAYPCK010000507.1:0-2276 GCA_964409185.1 uncultured Anaerolinea sp.
TCGGTTGTAAATCATCCCGAAAAGACGTATACTGAAAACCGCACGACCAGCCCAGAAAGGACAATTCGCATGCATACCCATCGTCACCCGCTTGAATGCATTCTCCCGGAACACATGCTTGAGCAGATCGCCACCAAAGGCTCCGAGACACAAAAACAAATGGCAATGGACAATATCAGCGTCGCCTATCAACTGCGCGCCGAACGCGCCATGCGCGCCAGCCTGCGCGAGTTGTTCGCGCCCACCGTGCCGCGAGCGACGACCGGCGGCAAGGAACGCATCGTCTACGATGTGAAGCATGGCACCTCTCTGCCGGGCACCGCGGTGCGTCGCGAAGGCGACCCGCCAACATCGGACGCGGCAGTGAACGAAGCGTACGATGGGAGCGGCGTCACGTACGACTTGTTCAAGGACGTGTACGGCAGAAATTCGATCAACAATAACGCGATGCGACTCGACTCAAGCGTTCATTATCGCACCGGCTACGATAACGCCTTCTGGGACGGCAAGCAGATGGTCTACGGCGACGGCGATGAAAATCTCCCCGTTGACGAACGTCTCTTCAATCGTTTCACCATCGCCATTGACATCATCGGTCACGAACTCACGCACGGCGTTACGCAGTTCGAAGCAAAACTCGTCTATTCACAACAGCCCGGCGCGTTGAACGAATCCATGTCCGATGTGTTCGGTTCACTGGTCAAGCAGTATCAACTGCGTCAGACCGCCTCCGAAGCGGATTGGATCATCGGCGGAGGCTTGCTCACCGAAAACGTGAACGGCGTCGGCATCCGCACGATGAAAGCGCCCGGCACCGCGTATGATGATCCCATATTGGGCAAAGACCCGCAACCCGCACACATGCGCGATTATGTCAATACGATCAGCGACAACGGCGGCGTGCATATCAATTCGGGAATCCCCAATCACGCGTTCTATCTAACGGCGATGGAGATCGGCGGGTACGCATGGGAAAAAGCCGGGCAGATCTGGTATGTGACCCTGCGCGACAAACTTGGCGAGAATTCGAACTTCCAGCAGTGTGCGGACCTGACGTATCAGACCGCAGGAGACCTGTTCGGCAGTGGCAGCCTCGAACAACAGGCGGTCAAGAACGGCTGGGCAGGGGTCGGTCTGACAGTTGGCGGGGGTGAAACGACGGAACCGGGAGGCTGTCTCGAAGCAACGCTGCGCTTCATCGGCGCTGCGCCTGCAAAATAGCAAGGAGTATCAAATGGATGTGGAACGAATCAAATTCGAACGGACGGGCGGATTCGCCGGTATGCGCATCGCGGCAGATCTCGACGCGCACGACCTCCCCGACGAGCAGTTGGACGCGCTCAAGGAATTACTCGACGATCTCGATTTCGCCGAACTCCCCGAAGACCTTACCCGCAACAGCATGCCCGACCAGTTCACCTACACCATCACTGTCGAAGCGGAAAAATGGCGGCATACCGTCGTCACCGGCGATGCGCCCGACGATGAAAAATTACAGCAACTGCTCGAACTGCTCAACCGGTTGGCGAGGAAGCAGATGAAGAAGCATTGAATCAAAAGACCTCCGGTCGAATAAACTGGAGGTCTTTTGATTTATACGGTGGGCCCCGCTTCGAGCACCGACTGCGATGCCTGGTCTGCGAAGTCTTTGAAATTGTCAATGAACTTTTGCGCGAGTTGTTTGTATTTCGCCTCGTGTTCGGCTTTATCCTTCCAGGAGGAGGCGGGGTCGAGCACTTCGGTGGGGACATCGGGGCACGTGGTAGGCACATCAAACCCGAAGACCGGGTCGCGGCGATAATCCACGTTGTCGAGTTTGCCCGTCAGCGCGGCGTTCAACAGAGCGCGTGTGTGCTTGATCGAAATGCGCTTGCCCACGCCGTACGGTCCGCCCACCCACCCGGTATTGACGAGCCAGCACTTCACGCCGTGCTTTTCGATTTTTTGCCGCAACAACTCAGCATACTTGGATGGATGATGCACCATGAACGGACCGCCGAAACACGCGGAAAAGGTGGCGACCGGTTCTTTTCCCATACCCGCTTCGGTCCCCGCCAGTTTGGCTGTGTATCCGGAAATGAACTGGTACAACGCCTGATTCACTGACAAGCGCGCGATCGGCGGCATGACGCCTGTCGCGTCGGCGGTGAGGAAGATAATATTCTTCGGGTGACCTGCTTTCTTTTCCGGCACTGAATTGGGAATGAACGTCAACGGATAGGATGACCGCGTATTCTCGGTGAGCGAATCGTCATTGAGGTCAACTGCGCGGGTAG
>CAYPCK010000508.1:0-2268 GCA_964409185.1 uncultured Anaerolinea sp.
TCTTTCATGCGCGGCGGATCGTAGATATTCCTGCCGTCGTAGATGACCGGGCTTTTCATCTTCTCTTTCACTTTTTCGAGATCAAGTTGTTTGAACTCGTTCCACGGCGTGACGACTACCAGCGCGTCGCAGCCCTTCGCCATTTCGTAGACATCGCTGACGATTTCGACAGCGGGCATCATCGGCGCAGCCACCTCGCGCGCCACCGGGTCATACGCGCGGACTTTTGCGCCCGCGGCGATCAGGGCGTTGGAAATATCCACCGAAGGCGCATCGCGCATATCGTCGGTGTTCTCCTTGAACGCCAGCCCGAGCATGCCGACGGTCTTGCCTTTCAAGTCGCCGCCGAGCAATTTTTCCACTTGTTTGGGCACATCGCGCCGGCGGTCGTAGTTCACATCCACCACGTCGTTGAGGATGCGGGGATTCAGTCCTTTGGTCTTTGCCATGAACGCAAGCGCTTGCACATCCTTGGGGAAGCACGAGCCGCCCCAGCCAAGACCCGCATCGAGGAAGTGACGCCCGATGCGCGCGTCGTAGCCCATGCCGGCAGCAACCTCTTTCACGTCCGCGCCGTACGCTTCGCACACGTCCGCCAATTCGTTGATGAACGAGATCTTCGCGGCGAGGAACGCATTGCTGGCATATTTGATCATTTCCGCCGTGCGTAAGTCGGTGATAACGATGGGCGAACGCAGAGGCAGGTGCAATTGCGCCACTTTGTTCGCGGCGTCTTTATCCAGCGAGCCGATCACATTGCGGTGCGGCGACATGAAGTCGGCAATCGCAGAACCTTCCCGTAGGAATTCAGGGCACGAAACCACGGCAAAGTCTATTGGTTTGGGTTGGGCAGATTTCACAATATCGGCGACCCAGTCCCCCGTCCCGATGGGAACCGTGGATTTGTTGATGATGATCAGCGGCGCGCTCATGTGTTGGGCAAGCGAGCGCGCGGCGACTTCCACATATTGCAGGTCCGCCGCGCCATCCACACCTTCCGGAGTCCCCACCGCGATGAAGGCAAATTCCGCGCCTTTCAACGCCTCGGGGTAGGATGTGGTGAACGATAACCGTCCCGCTTTCACATTGCGCCTCACGAGTTCCTCCAGGCCGGGTTCATAGATCGGCATGATGCCGTTCTTCAGGTTGGCAATGCGTTTCTCGTCCACGTCGAGCGCGACGACACGGTTCCCCAGATCGGCGAAACAGGCTCCGGTGACCAGCCCCACGTAGCCCACGCCGACGACACAAATTTGTTTCATGATTTACCTCTTGGTTTGAATGGATGACGCGATGGTTGTGCCATTCCCAGCATGACACGAGCGTTTATAGAAGGGTTCTGTTCGGCAACCCACTTCATGACCCAAAACCGCCGAATTTGTTACTTGCGGGTCTACCGAGATTAGCGTGATCCATTTTTCTCAACCACAAAGGCGAAAAAGGAACAGAAATGAAAAATACCTGAAAACTGCCTTTGTGTACCTTCGTGACCCTTTGTGGTCAGGGTTATTCCGCCAGAAACACGGGAGTCTTCCCTTCAAAAGATCAATTTTCTTGGACGTCGCTTGCTCTTCTTTTTCTTTTCCAGCACGTGGCTCACCTCTGTTAGGAACCCCTCCACATTCAAGGGCTTGGTAAAGTAGCCGTCGCATCCCGCCTGCATGGCGCGGAAGCGGTCACGCGGCAGGGTGTGCGCGGTCAACGCGTAAATGGGGATATCTTTTGTCGAAGGGTCTGCCTTGATTCTCTCCGCCGCGTTCCAACCGTCCATTTCGGGCAGGCTCAGGTCCATCAGAATCAAGTCGGGTTGTTGCAGGCGCGCGGCATCCACGCTGTCGCGCCCGTTCACAGCCAAAAACACATCGTAGCCGCCGTGCTCCAAAATCACACGCACCAACTCGTAATTATCCATATTGTCTTCGACGACCAGGATCGTTTTCTTGTCCATGCCCGGCAACTATACCTCGTAACGGCGCTTCGGGCAATAACGTATAATCAACAGATATGAAAATTTTATTCGTCGTGGATGCGCGCTCCCCGATCGCCCTGAATTGGATTCGCCACTTCGTCGAGCGCGGCGACGAAGTATTCATCGCCTCGACCTTTCCCTGCGCTCTGGATCTGCCCGTCAGAAAATTGGAAATCATCCCCGTGGCGTTCAGCGGACTCAAGAAACCTTCGCAACGCCCCGGTTCCGCCTCCGCCCGGACCTTGGGCTTGCGTACCCTCCTGCGGCAATGGCTCGGTCCTCTGACGATTCGCCGCGCC
>CAYPCK010000509.1:0-2266 GCA_964409185.1 uncultured Anaerolinea sp.
GCCTGCTCCAAACTGTAGTCAATGCCATGAGTGTTGCCCTCGAAAACGCGCGCCTTTTTGATGAAACCCAACGCCTCTTAAAAGAAACAGAAGACCGTGCTACCGAACTTGTCACGATCAACACGGTCAGCAACGCGCTGGCGGGCGAACTCAACCTCGGGGCGCTGATCGAACTCATCGGCGAACAGATCCGTAGCGCATTCAACGCCGATATCGCCTATGTCGCCTTGCTGGACGAACCGACTCAAATCGTCAACTTCCCCTACACCTTTGGGGAGGAGTTGACGCCGCTCAAATTCGGCGAGGGGATCACGAGCCGCATCATTCGGACGGGTCAGCCGATCCTCATCAACGAAGAGTTGGACCGTCAGGCGCAGGCGCTCGGCGCGACGGTGATCGGGCGGAAGTCGCTTTCGTATTTGGGCGTGCCAATTTTCACGGGGGGAAGATGCGTGGGTGTCGTCAGCGTGCAGAGCACCACGCAGGAAGGTCGTTTCTCGGAGGATGACCAGCGATTGCTTGGCACCATCGCGGCAAACATCGGCGTGGCGTTGCAGAATGCGCGTCTCTTCGATGAAATCCAAACGCGCAACCGCGAGATCAGCAAGAACCTCGAGCAACAGACCGCCACCGGTGAAATCCTGCGCGTGATCGCCGAATCGCCAACGGACATTCAGCCGGTGATGGATGTGATCGCCGAGAACGCGCGCCGGCTGTGCGATGCGACCTTGTCGTCGGTATATCGCACGGATGGCAAGATGGTCTATGAGGTGGCGGTGCGCGATATTTCGTCGGAAATGCTTGAAACCACGCACGTCGTCTCAGGGCAATCGTATCCCGCCCGTTTGGATTGGAATGTCAGCCTGTCATCTCGCGCCATCATCGGGAAGAAGACAATTCATATCTCGAATCTCCAACACGAACCTGATTTGCCTGAGATCACGCGCCGATATGTGGAAGTAGGCATTTTGAAGAGCGTCCTCTTCGTGCCGATCATGCGAGAGGGGGAAGCGATCGGTTGTATCGGCGTGGGTAAACGCGATGGACAGCCATTTACAGAGAAACAGGTTGCCCTGCTCAAGACCTTTGCGAGCCAGGCGGTGATCGCCATCGAAAACGTGCGCCTGTTCAATGAACTGCAAGACCGCAATCGCGAAATTTCGGAGAACCTCAAACAACAGACCGCCACCAGTGAAGTGCTCGGCGTGATCGCCGGCTCGCCCATGGATGTACAACCGGTGTTCGATGCGATCATCGAACGCGCGGTGGAATTGTGCGGCGGCAATGGGGGGTATATCGCGCAAGTGATCGGCGAGGAGATCCATTTTGCGGCGGGCACAAACAACATTGATCCCATCTCTCCGCCGGAGATCGTCGGCAATTTCCCGATCCAAACGACAAACCACAAGGGAGGGAGCACCCTCGCCGATGTGATTCGCAGTCGGTCGATATTGCATGTGGAAGATATGAAAACGGACCCGCGCGTCACCCCGAAGAACCGCGAGGATTCCATCCGCTGGGGTTTGGGAAGCGCTCTATGGGTCCCCCTGTTGAAAGATGAAAAAGGGATCGGCGCCATCGTGATCGGCAGGAGCGAGGTCTTGCCGTTCAGTGAAAATGAGATCGCCCTGATCAAATCGTTTGCCAGCCAGGCGGTGATCGCCATTGAGAATGTGCGGCTCTTTACCGAGACCCAACGCCTGCTCAAAGAGACCGAGCAACGTGCCGCCGAATTCGCCATCATCAATAGCGTGCAGGAAGGGCTTGCCTCCAAACTGGATGTGCAGGCAATTTACGATCTGGTCGGCGACAAAATCCGCGACATCTTCCACGCGCAGGGAACGGCGATTTACCTATTCGATCACGACAGGGAATGTCAGGATACGCCGTATTGTTTCTTGAAAAAGCGGTTTGCTATCGAAACACATCCATACTCGGGAGTCTCCAAACTCATGATAGGCGCTCCCCAACCTCGAATTTATCGGACGGTGGAGGAGTACCGCTCACTGGGCGGGACGATCCTTGAAAACCAGGCGGAATACAAATCAGGTATGTACGTTCCGCTGATGGTTGGCAAAGAGATCAAGGGCATGATCGGCATTGCCAACCTTGATCATGAAAATGCCTATGGCGAGTCGGATCTGCGCCTTCTGCAAACCCTCGCCAACTCGATGAGCGTCGCGCTCGAGAATGCGCGTCTTTTCGACGAGACTCAGCGCCTGTTTAACGAAGCGCAGGAGGCCCGCGCCGCGGCGGAAAAAGCAAA
>CAYPCK010000510.1:0-2263 GCA_964409185.1 uncultured Anaerolinea sp.
CATCCGCGCGGATGCCGCCCAGGGGTTGTCGCAAGCCGAAGACCTGGCGGCGCTTACCCGCATGCAGGAAGGTTCGCAAAAAGCCATCGAGCGGTTGAAAAAAGAAAACGAAACCCTGCGCGCCGGCAAAAGCAATCCCGCCGCGTCGCATCAGATGGAAGGGGAACTGCGCCTGACGCTGGAGGAGATCGCCCGCCTGCAAAACCAACTGGCGGAGGCGAACATCCGCGTGGCGGAATTGGAAAAGAGCCCGGTCGCCGCCCGGTCGAATGAACAGGCTGAGGTGGTCGCGTCCATTTCTCAGGAATTGCGCCAGCCCATGTCGTCCATTGTGGGGTATACCGACCTGTTGCTCGGTGAATCGGTCGGCATCCTTGGCGCGTTACAGCGCAAATTCGTCGAACGCATCAAAGCCTCCACGGAGCGCATCGGCAACCTGGTGGACGATCTCATCCAAGTGACGACGCTGGAGACGGGCTTGAACGAACTCAAACCCGAAGCCGTTGATCTGAACTTGATCATTGACAATGCCATGTCGTACACGAGCAGTCAGGTGCGCGAGAAGAATATCTCACTGCACCTCGACCTGCCGAAGAACATGGCTCCCATCCAAGCCGACCGCGAAGCCCTGCAACAGATCGTGATCCATCTTTTGCAGAACGCCGGCGCCGCTTCCCCGGTGGAAGGCGCCATCCACTTGCGCGTGCAGACCAAATCGGAGGGCGGAGACGAGTACGTCCTCATCCAGGTGAAGGATTCCGGCGGCGGCATCCCCTCCGAAGACCTGTCGCGCGTATTCACCCGACTATATCGCGCGGACAATGTGTTGATTCAAGGCGTGGGCGATACGGGCGTGGGGCTTTCGATCGCAAAGACGCTTACCGAAGCGCAACGCGGACGCATTTGGGTCGAGACTGAAACCGGTGTTGGCTCAACGTTCAGCGTGCTCCTGCCTATCGCGAAAAACATCCTCTCGCGCCTGCCGGAGATTTGATCATGCAAGCCCTGCGTCAGTTGGGGGGAGGCATCGTCATCGCCATCGTGTCCATCGTTCTCGTCCTTGGGGGCATATCGCTTGCCATCGCCGAATCAGCGCCGCCGCCCACACAACCTATCCTCGCATTTGTTTCTCCCACCCTGCCCCTGACCATCCTCACGCCGACGTTGTTTTCCCTGCCCACGCTCTCGGAAACCCCGTTCAGCACAGAAACTCAAACAGCGACGATGACCTTCCTGCCGCCGCCATCGGCGACCGTGTGTACCCCGCCTCCCTCGAACTGGACCTTGATCGTTGTCGGCGCAAACGACACCATCTACACCCTCGCGCAAAAATACGCCACCAGCGAAGACGCCCTCAAGAACGCCAACTGCCTTTCCACCGTGGACTTGCAACCCGGCCTTGTGTTGTATGTTCCGCCTGTTGCCTCCACCGCGGTGATCGTTTCGTGCAGTCCGCCGTTCGGCTGGGTGAAAAAACATGTGGTGCAACCGGGGGAAAATTTATATCGCATCGCCCTTTCCTACGGGTTGACTTACCCGCAACTGCAACAAGGTAACTGCATGGGCAATTCCACTACCATTTATGTGGGTCAGGTGCTGTGGGTGCCCAACATCTCCACGTACACACCCATCCCCGGCGCGACCGTCACGGTGGTGGTTCTCACCTCCACCGCGTCACCCACCAACACGTCAACCTTCATCCCAACAGCGACAACGATGCCGACGCTGACCGCCACGTTCATTTCCACGGCAACGCCGCAACCGACGGCGCAACCCACAGCCACGAACACGCTTCCCCCGGCGCCGACCGCCACTCCTTCCATCACAGCGTTCCCTTCGCCATGAGTTTCCGCCGACAATTTATCCTCGCGGCGCTCCTGCTCGCAGGTTGTGCAACTCCCGCGTCATCGCCCGCGCCATCCAGCCTGTTTGAGTTGGTGACTGCCGCTCCGAACCCATCGGCGACCCCGACGCCCTTCCAGCCCCTGCCCATCGGCGCGACAAGTTTCTTCATCCCGGCGAACGACCCGCTTCTTTTCACCAGTGCGGTTGATTCGACCCTCCCGACCTCTTCCCTCCCCTCCGAAACCCCAACCCCGCTCCCAACCATTGACGCGGTGATCCTCAACAACACCATCGCGCCACAGCCGACGTTCGACAGCCAGATCCTCAACAACGGGCAGGACACGGTAAACTTTTTATTGATCGGTTCCGACCGCCGGTCGCAGACCGGCTCCACCCGCACCGATACGCTGGTGCTTGC
>CAYPCK010000511.1:0-2259 GCA_964409185.1 uncultured Anaerolinea sp.
GTGTTCCGAATTTTTTCCACACACACATTGCCTGCGCGGGGCGAAAACCTGCTCGAAACGATACGCCGTTGTATCAGCCCTGCTCAGAAAACGGACGAAGCCAAACCTTTATAAACGGCGGAAGAGGTTATCCGCTTGACATAACGAGGACAGGACTTACGCAAAACTCCTGAATGTAGACCGCCGACGGCAGACCGCGGTCGGCGGTCTACCAGAAAGAGATAAATGATTTTGCGTAAACCCAAAAGGAGTTCAAAACCTATGAGAAATGACAAATACAAACAAAGAATACGGCTCTTGTCCATTGTGTTGCTCGCATTTTTCCTGTTCGGATGCAGTTCTGCGCACGAAGACAACATCGAACCCGCCTCAGCACAAGATATTGCCGCTGGCAATGCCGAGAACGGGCGGAAATTATTCATGGGCTATACCCACTTGGAGAATGAGGGTCCGCCGTGCATGGGGTGTCATAACGTGGGAGAAAACGGGATTCTCGGCGGCGGGGCGCTGGGACCCGACCTGACCAATATTTCCACCGAGCGCAGTGATGAAGAACTGATCGGCGTGATGTCCAATACGGGGACGGTCATCTCGCCAGTCATGCAGCCGATCTATGCGGTTGACCCGCTGACGGCGGAGGAACAAGCCGATTTGCTGGCTTTCATGAAAGCGTCTGTTGGCGAACCCGAATCAGACAAAGAACTATTGGTGCTGGGCATCAGCATTCTGGCAACGATTGGCGCGGCGATTGTTTTGGGGTTTGTGTACCGCAATCGTTTGCGAAGCGTTCGCAGGGCATTGGTGAAAAAAGCAGAAAAGGAGTTGTTATGAGTAACTGGATCGAAGAGATTTCAAACCCGCAAGCCCGCCAGTGGGAAGAGTTTTACCGCAATCGCTGGCAACATGATCGTGTGGTACGTAGCACGCATGGCGTGAACTGCACCGGCAGTTGTTCGTGGATGATTTACGTCAAAGACGGAATCGTCACATGGGAATTGCAGGCGTTGGATTATCCCGTACTCAATAATTGACTGCCGCCGTATGAGCCGCGCGGTTGTCAGCGTGGAATTTCGTTCTCGTGGTATCAGTACAGCCCCATCCGCGTGAAGCACCCGTACATGCGCGGCGTGCTGATGGATTTGTGGCGTAAAGCGAAAGAGACGCACAAAGATCCTGTCGAGGCGTGGACAGCCGTCATTGAGAATGAAGCGGGGCGTAAGGCTTTCCATCAGGCGCGCGGCAAGGGCGGCTTCCGTCGTGCGGGTTGGGCTGAAGTGACGGAAATCATCGCCGCATCCACGATGTACACGATCAAGAAATACGGACCCGACCGCATCATCGGGTTCTCGCCGATTCCCGCCATGTCCATGTTGAGTTATGCGGGCGGGAGCCGCTTCATGCAATTGCTTGGCGCAGTGAGCATGAGTTTTTATGACTGGTACAGCGACCTGCCGCCCGCCAGCCCCGAAGTGTGGGGCGAGCAAACGGATGTCGCCGAAAGCGCCGATTGGTTCAACTCGAAATTTATCGCTTCGGTCGGTTCGAACATGAGCATGACGCGCACACCCGATGTGCATTTCGCCGCGGAAGCGCGACACAACGGGACGAAGCTGGTGGTCTTTGCGCCCGACTTCAATCAGGTTGCCAAGTATGCCGATTGGTGGGTTCCCGTCAATGCGGGGCAGGATGGCGCGTTCTGGATGGCGGTCAATCACGTCATCATGAACGAGTTCCATTATCAGAACCCGACGCCATATTTTTTGGATTACCTGCGTCAATACTCCGATTCGCCGTTTTTGATTGAACTCAACGAAGTGGATGGAAAGTATGTGCCTGGTCGCATGGTGCGGGCTGGACAAGTGGAACGCACAAAGGATGTTGAAAACGGCGAATGGAAATTTTTGGTGTGGGATGAAATCAGCCATGCGCCGCGTATGCCGCAGGGCAGTCTCGGATTCCGCTGGCAGAAGGAGAAGGGTCATTGGAATCTGGAACCGAAGGACGGTCTGGATGGAAGCGAGATTCGTCCGCAACTTACATTCCTGGGTGACTCCAGCGAGCAACTCTCCGTTTCGTTTGCGGAATTTGGCGAAGGCAAATCCTTCCAGCGCAATATTCCCGTCCAATATATTGAAACCATCAACGGCAAAGTGGCGGTGGCGACCGTCTATGATTTGTTGATGGCGCAATACGGCGTGGGGCGCGGACTCGAAGGCGATTATCCTGCCGACTATGACGATGAAAATCTTTCCTACACGC
>CAYPCK010000512.1:0-2257 GCA_964409185.1 uncultured Anaerolinea sp.
GGTACGCGGATGCATGGTCGTTAAACCCTATGGTTGGGCGCTGTGGGAAAACATTACATCGTGGCTGGATGGCGAATTCAAGAAGACCGGTCACGTCAACGCGGCGTTTCCCACGTTGATTCCGCTTTCGTTCTTTGAAAAGGAAAAAGAACACGTGGAAGGATTCTCGCCGCAACTGGCGGTCGTCACGCACGGCGGCGGCGAAGAACTGGAAGAGAAACTTGTGGTGCGCCCCACCTCCGAGACCATCATCGGGTACATGTATTCCAAATGGGTCAAGTCGTGGCGCGACCTGCCGATTCTTATCGTGCAATGGGGATCGGTTCTGCGCTGGGAGATCCGCACAAAACTCTTTTTGCGTACCGCTGAGTTCTACTGGCACGAAGGTCACACCGCGCACGCGACCTCCGAGGAAGCCATCGAGGAGATGTACCGCATCCTCGACATCTATGAAAAATTCTGTCTCGAAGAAGCGGCAATTCCCGTTTTCAAAGGTCCCAAGAGCGAATCGGAGCGGTTCCCCGGCGCGCAGATCACCACCTCCATCGAAGCGATGATGTGGGACAAACGCGCGCTGCAATCCGGCACATCGCATTACTTCGGCACGAACTTCGCCAAGGCGTTCGACATCAAATTCCTCGACAAGAGCAACGCGCTGCAATATTGCGAAACGACGTCGTGGGCGATCTCCAGCCGCATCATCGGCGCGATGATCATGGTGCATGGCGACGATCAGGGGCTTGTGCTGCCTCCGCGCCTCGCGCCGATTCAGGCGGTGGTCGTTCCCATTTTCAAGAACGACGATGAAAAATCCAACGTGATGGAAGTCGCCGACCGCGTCTTCGCCGAACTCAAAGCCGCCGGCATCCGCGTCAAAATGGACGACCGCGACAACGTCAGTAGCGGGTTTAAATTCAACGATTGGGAACTGCGCGGCGTCCCCGTCCGCGTGGAGATCGGTCCCAAAGATGTGGAAAAAGGATCGGTCGCGCTCGCCCGCCGCGATAAACCCGGCAAAGAAGGCAAATCCTTCGTCTCGCAGACGGGTCTTTCTTCGACGGTCAACCTGCTTCTCACAGAGATTCAAGCCGCGCTCCTGAAAAAGGCAACCGAGTACCGCGATGCGAACATCCACGAACCCAAAGATTACGAAGACCTCAAACGCATCGTCGCGGACGGCTGGGCATTCGCCTACTGGTGCGAATCGCTGGAGTGCGAAGCGAAGGTGAAGGAAGATACCAAAGCCACCACGCGCAACATTCCCGTGAACCAGCCCGATAAGGAAGGCACGTGCATCGTGTGCGGCAAGCCTTCCAAGCGGATGGTGTATTTCGCAAGAGCGTATTAAGCGGGTCAGGTGTTAAAGTGTCAAGTGTCAGGTCAAGCTCTTCATAACCTGACACTTGACACCTCGCACCTGACACTTTAGCCATGCCCGCCATTGACCTCGCCCGACTCAAAAAACAAACTGCCCGCCTCGCGGACTTGTTCGACCAACCATCGCAATTTTTAACCGAACTTAAAGAACTGCTCGACTTTTACGTCAATCGCACACTGCGGAGTCAAGGCGTCGCGCCTTCGTCCGTTCTGCCGACCTATCGAACGCCGCCGACGGTGTTGCGGCAGATCGAAACGGAACTAAGTCCCGTGGCGGAAAAGAATCCGATACAAGCGCTGGAACTTGCCGACACGCTCTGGGACGAAGGTTGGCTCGAAACGCGCCTCCTCGCCGCGTTTTTGCTTGGGCGAATCCCTCCGCAGGAGGAACGCCTGCTCGCCCGCCTCACCGCATGGACTCAAGCCGTGCGCGACCCCTCGGTACGCGCCGCGTTGTTGACGACCAGCCTCACCCGTCTGCGAAAAGAAACGCCGGAGCTCTTCCTAGTGCTGGTCAAAGAATGGTTATATCCGACGCGCCAGCGCATGTGGTCGAACGGATTGCAGGCGCTCGTGCCTCTCGTCTCCTCACCCGATTTCGACAACCTGCCCCCCATTTTTGAACTCGCCGACCCGGTGTTCAAAGCCTCGCCGGCCGCGTTACAATCCGACCTGCGCGAACTTCTCATTGCCCTGCACAACGCCTCGCCCGATGAGACATTGCACTTTATTCAACAAATCCTAAAAGAGACGAAAAGTCCTCTACCCTCGGTGGCTCTGCGCCGCATGTCGCCGGACCTGCCGCACGATCTGCAAACACAGATCCGCGAGATGTTGCGCAGCACAAAAAATTAGGCGAATTCAGAAAAGGAGACTTCCA
>CAYPCK010000513.1:0-2254 GCA_964409185.1 uncultured Anaerolinea sp.
GATCTTCGATATTGCCGAGCAGGTCGGTCTCGATTATCAAACCGTATATGAATATGTCGAAAAATTCAGAGTGAAAGGATTTGTGACTCCGCTTCCGATTCCCTCAGAAGCTCAGGATGCCTAGCCACAGAGCCGCGGAGACTCAGAGAAATTAAATCTCTGCGCTCTCTGTGTCTCTGTGGCAAAATTATTACCATGACTAAAAATGTAGTCGCCATCATTCAGGGACGCATGTCCTCATCGCGTTTGCCTGGAAAGATCCTCGCGGACATCGCGGGTCAACCCATGTTGCAGCGCGTCTTCACGCGGACCTCGCGGTCTGCTTCCGTTTCCCAAACCCTTATCGCAACGACGACCGATCCCTCCGACGACCCCGTCGCCGAATACTGCGACTTCAGCGGAATCCCCTTCACGCGCGGCAGTCTCTACGATGTGCTGGACCGCTACTACCAGTCCGCGAAAGAAGCGAAGGCTGATTACGTTGTCCGTATCACCGCCGATTGTCCCGTCATTGACCCTGAATTAATTGATAATGTAGTGGATACATTACTCGAAGGCGAATACGACTTTGTCTGCAACCGCCTCCCTCCGCCGTGGACTCGCACCTATCCCATCGGCTTGGATGTAGAAGCCTGCACGTTCAAAGTCCTTGCCAAAGCATGGAAGGAAGCCAAAGAACCGCAACACCGCGAACATGCCATGCCTTACTTCTATGAAGAAGTTCAGCTTTCAGCGGTCAGCCGTCAACGGTCAGAAGGAGTATCGCCGCGCGGTTTTCGCATCGCCTTGCTGAACCACGCCACCGACTTCGGCGACTACCGCTGGACTGTGGATACACCTGAAGACCTGGAGTTCATGAGACAGGTGTATAGTCGCTTTGATGGACGCGATGATTTCACGTGGAAGGAAGTTTTGGATTTAGTCCACGATAACCCTGAATTGATGAAGATCAACGCAGGTGTACAACACAAAACTCTCAAAGACATAGATGAAAGAGCCACTGGTAACTGATCACTGGCTGCTACTAACTATCAACCATCCACCACCAACTAATGCCTTTAATCACCCTCTTCTCCGCCCCCAAACCCTTTACTAATCCACACATCGCGATGATTCAACGCAACGCGATCAAATCATGGACTCTGCTCCCCGATGTCGAAGTCATTTTGCTCGGCGAAGAGACAGGTCTCGCAGAAGCCGCGAAAGAATTCGGTGTCAAACATATCCCTAACGTAGCACGCAATGAAGCAGGCGTGCCGTTGATCTCGTCCATGTTTCAGCTTGCCCGCGAAAACTCGAACAGCGACCTGCTCTGCATCATCAACGCGGACATGATCCTCATGCCCGATTTCCTCGAAGCGGCGAAGCAAGCCTCTAAACTCAAAGATAAATTCGTCTTGCTAAGTCAACGCTGGGATTTGGATGTAACCCAACCACTCGATTTTTCGGATGGATGGGAAAACCGCCTACGGTCCGCGGTCTGCGGTCAGAACAATCTTCACCGTCCAGCAGGAAGCGATTTCTTCCTCTTCCCACTTTCCACTTTCCACGAAGTTCCTATCTTCACCATCGGTCGCGCAGGCTGGGACAATTGGATGATCTACAAAGCCCGCAAGGAAGGCTGGGCAGTGATTGACTGCACGCCATCCATCATGATCGTGCATCAGAACCACGATTACTCTCATTTGCCTGATGGCAAGCCGCATTATGAGCATCCAGACACCAACGAAAACATCCGCCTCGCGGGCGGACAAGCCAACATCCGCTATACGATTCTCGATTCGACTCACCAATTGACGAATGGTAAACTTTCCCGCCCGAAGATGACGTCGCTGCGCTTTACTCGCAAACTTGAATTGTTTCTTCGCGCAATCTTTTTCTTTCTGCCAGAAAACATGATCGAAAACATCGCCCGCCCAAAGCGATGGCGGAAGCGATTGAAAAGGATAATTCGATAATTCGATACTCGATTGTCGAATCTCCAATATCGAATATCGCCCAAAACCTGATACTTGAAACCTGGAACTTGAAACTGATATGCGTAAAGGTCAAAACCCCGCCAAATTCGTCAAAGACGTAGCGAAACCAGAACGAATAACGGTCGCGTTGCTCAACTACATCCCCTTCCTGAGCGGATTCTACGCCGAGACCCTCGATGTGCTGAAAGTCTCGCTCGAGTCTATGCGTAAGGATGCGGGACTGCCGTTTGACCTGATGGTCTTCGATAATGGTTCGTGCGCCGAAGTGCGCGACT
>CAYPCK010000514.1:0-2251 GCA_964409185.1 uncultured Anaerolinea sp.
GCATCCTCGCCATGGTGTTACGCATCCGCCAAAGCCCCGATACGCCTCGTTCACAGTTCGAACGGACCGCCTTGCGAATCACCGGCGCATCGTTCTACCTGCTTGCCGCCGGGCTCGCCGTCACATCCCTGTACAACGTCATTTCAGGACACAAACCCGCTACTACAATTCCGGGATTTATGATCTCGATCATTTCCATTGGGGTAATGTGGGCGCTCGTCAGCGCAAAGCGGAATGTCGGTCGCGCGCTCAACTCGCCGCCCATCCTCGCCGACGCTAATTGCACAATGGTTTGCATTTATATGTCGGTGGTATTGCTTGCATCGAGTCTGGTCTTTCACATTACCGGCTTTGGCTTCGTGGATAGCCTCGGCGCGCTCGGTTTGATCTATTTCTCGGTCAACGAAGGAAAGGAAGCCTTCGAAAAAGCCGCCGGCATGGAAGATTGTTGCGAAGACGATGACTGCGAGGCAAAATAATGGACCATGCGCACTCCCATCTGGGCGACATTTCCAACCAGACGACAAAACGACTCTCCCTCTCATTGATTCTGACTCTCGCCTTCGTCTTCCTCGAAGCCGCGGCAGGGCTCCTCGGCAACTCGCTGGCGCTCCTGACCGATGCGGCGCATAACCTCACCGATGTGATCGCGCTCGCGCTGAGCTGGTATGCCATGCGCCTCGCCTCCCAACAAGCGGACGGGCGCAGGACCTACGGGTATCACCGCGCGGGAATCCTGGTCGCGTTGCTCAATTCAACAACGCTCGTCCTCATCTCGCTCGGAATCTTCTACGAAGCCTTCCGCCGCCTCGCCAACCCACCAGAAGTGGAATCGGGGATTTTGATCACCGCAGGCTTCATCGCAGTCGTCATCAACCTGACGACCGCCTTGCTCGTCCGCAAAGGAAGCGAACACGATCTCAACATCCGTTCAGCATTTCTGCACCTGACGGGCGACGTGTTATCTACAGTTGGAGCCGTAATCGCGGGGGTCATCATTTATTTCACCGGCGCGAACTGGCTCGACCCGCTCGTCAGCGTGTTGATCGGTTTTCTCATCCTGTACAACGCCCGAAGTATTCTGCTCGATGCGGTAGACATCCTCCTGGAAGCAACGCCGCGTGACGTGAATACGGAACAACTTGTCAACGATGTAAAGAACGTCAAAGGCGTGCTTGGGGTCCACGACCTTCACATCTGGAGTCTGACCCAAAGCCTGCGTACCATGTCTGCCCACATCCTGACGGAGGATCTACCCATCAGCGCCGGCGCAGACATTCAGAAGCAGATCAACGAAATCGTCTATCACCGATATAACATAGCGCATGCCACCCTGCAACTGGAGTGCGTCAACTGCCTGCCGGATTCGTTATTTTGCGAGATTACACAAGCGAATCATTCGCATTAATTCAGACCGCCGGCGAAGTTTCTCGCTCGCTTCGAGCCCAACAGAATAAAGTCCGCCGTTATAGGTCAGCGATCGTCTCGAGGATTCAAAAACCATGGTATCCGCCTCATTCCAACCGCTCAACTTCACTGAATACCCGCCCGATGAAATGCGTCAACGCGCCACTGCATTTCGACGCCTTATGCAAAAACGCCGAACCGTCCGCCATTTCTCGGATAAGCCCGTTCCGCGCGAAATCATCGAGGAGTGCCTCATCACAGCAGGTACCGCGCCCAACGGAGCGAATTTACAACCCTGGCATTTCGTGGTGGTTAGCGACCCGCAGGTGAAACACGAAATCCGCGTGGCGGCAGAGGAAGAGGAAAAGGAGTTTTACCATCGCCGCGCGCCAAAGGAATGGTTGGAGGCGCTCGCCCCTCTAGGCACGGACGAACACAAACCGTTCCTTGACACCGCGCCTTATTTGATCGTCATATTCGGCAAAAATCACAGTGAACTTCCCGATGGCCGCCGCGTAAAAAATTACTATGTCAATGAATCCGTAGGCATTGCAACAGGATTCCTGATTGCCGCACTTCACAACGCGGGGTTGGTCTCGCTCACGCACACGCCCAGCCCAATGGGATTCCTCAACGCCATCTTGAATCGGCCTCAAGATGAAAAGCCGTTCCTACTGTTGGTGACAGGCTTCCCTGCGAAAGATGCGGAGGTGCCCGTCATCCAGAAAAAACCGTTAAATGAATTTGTGGCGTTCGTCTAACTAAAGTGAGATTGACGCGCTTTCCTCCAAAAATCTATAATCGCGAATAATTTTCAACCCTTGGAGGACTCATGTTCAAACGA
>CAYPCK010000515.1:0-2250 GCA_964409185.1 uncultured Anaerolinea sp.
GAACAGATCGCGGCAAAGGTCGTTCATGCCGGTGATATTGCCGCAGTGTCCAAATTGAACGTCACCTCCACCGGCGATACGTTCTGCGATAAGGGACATCCGCTCACGGTCACGACGCCGAAGTTCCCCGCCGCGCTCTATCGCGTGGCGATCACCCCGAAGACCCAGGCGGACGCCGCGAAGATCTCCCCAACGCTGACCAAACTCTGCGAAGAGGACATGACCCTGTCCTGGTACAATGACCCGATCACGCACGAGACCGTCCTGCAGGGCATGGGCGACCAGCACATTGACGTGGCGCTCAACCGTGCGCAAACCAAATTCCAGGTCGGCTTGAACACGCAGCAACCGAAGATCCCCTATCGCGAAGGCATCACGCGCAAAGCCTCCGCGCAATACCGTCACAAGAAACAGACCGGCGGCGCGGGTCAATTTGGCGAGGTGCATCTTCGTATCGAGCCGCTCCCCTCTGCCGATTTTGAATTCGACGATGAACTCGTCGGGATGAATCTTTCAAAATCCTATTTGCCTCCCATCGAAAAGGGAATCAAAGCCACCATGGAGCGCGGCGCGTTCGCGGGTTACCCGATGAGCAACGTGAAAGTGATCGTCTTTGACGGCAAGGAACACGAAGTGGATTCCAAGCCTGTCGCGTTCGAAATTGCCGGGCGCGAGGCGTTCAAACTCGCCGTGCAGGATGCGGGTCCCGTGTTGTTCGAGCCGATCATGAACGTGCGCGTCACCGTCCCCGATGCGAGCATGGGCGACGTGATGAGCGACCTCAACACCCGCCGCGGACGCGTGCAAGGCACCGACTCGGAGCGCGGTAGCACGGTCATTGTGGCGCACGTCCCAATGGCGGAAATGACGCGCTACACCACGCAACTCCGTTCGATCACCGGCGGGCGCGGCTACTTCACGATGGAACTCGATCATTACGATGTCGTACCGACACATGTGGCGGGTCCGATCATCGAAGCGCACAAGAAGGAAATGGAAGCGAAGAAGGAAGAGTAAGGGGTAATGGGTAAATGGTAATTGTGGTGGGTGCGAGGTCTTCTTGCCCTGTGTCGAATCCAAGTTAGAGAATTGGAGATCGAAAAGTCCCGAAGCCATTGGCTTCGGGACTTTTTTGGGTATTTCCTTACAACGCAAACCTCACAAACACCGGTGCGTGATCGGGATGATCCCTGCCGATGCGTTCATCGGGGTTCAAGCCGACAGTCTCATTGACGATGCTGTCGGTGAGGATGCGCACACTCTTGACCTTCCAAATATCCTTTTTCAAGTCCTTGCTCGCGCCGAGCAGGGGCTTGCTCACGAGGATATGGTCGAGAAGTTCGTTGCCGCTCTGACCGACACGGGAGAAGCGTTCCTTGGCTTTGAGGAACTTCTTGTCGTTTTCGGGTCCGCCTTTGCGGGAGACCTTATCCACGAGGTTGTAAAGACCGAATTTATCGGTTTTGTTATCGGTGGTGACATCGGCGTCTACGGGACCTAAAAAGATTTGAGAGGTGGCGGCTTGCGGCTCGTCGTTGAAGTCGCCCAGCACGATCACATTCGGGGATGTTTTCATCAGATTATTCAGGTGAAACCGAACGGCGACCGCTTCCGCTGTTCTTCGCAACAAGCCGAGCCCGCTCCCGGTGGCTCGCTGGTTTTCATCCTTCGGGCTGAAACTCGTACCCCCGCCCGCTGTTGGATAGTTGACGAGCTTGGATTTTAGATGCAAGGCGATCACATGCACGCGCATTCCTGTCATCGGCTCCACCTCGATCTGCAGTGCGATGCGTCCCATTTTCTTGATTGGCTTTTTGCCCGCCCAGTCTTGAATGCTTTCAAATTCGCCCTTTGGAAACTCAAGGATTTCAGCGGTGGAATGGATCGGCAGCCTGGACAGAAACCCCACGCGAATCCCGCGCCCGTCTGTTTTGCTTGCCAGCGCTTTGAAGGGATATTTTCCGTCCAATTGATTTTGGAGATCGTCCAGCGTTTGCGAGTCGGCGTTGCTTCGCGCGCCTACTTCCTGCAAGCCGATCACATGGGGCTTGACTTCAAGGATCCGTTTGGTGAGATATTTCAATTTCGCCCGGTAATCCGCCTCTTTGACGGTTTTCCCTGGGCTAACCATATGCCCCGGCGGGAAGAGGTTTTCCACATTCCACGTCATCACCGTAAATCGGGTTGCCATCTCTGCCTCCTTGTTTGTTCCATTATAATCCCTGCATGGCAACCGTCCGCTTCCCAACT
>CAYPCK010000516.1:0-2240 GCA_964409185.1 uncultured Anaerolinea sp.
TGACAATACAAACATTGGATCCCCAACCCTACATGCAACTTATGCGTAAACTGGATCGGTTGTTCGGGAGGTTGCTGGGTCTGATAAATCCCATAAGCGGCAAGGCTGAACAGCGACATGATCGTGATCACCACCGCGATCCGTCCCATTGGGCTTATTACCCATTCAAAAAATTTTCGGATCATGCATGCTCCTGGAACGAGGAATTGTTCGTGAAATATTGCACGATTATACCTAAACGAACCAAAATTGTAAACATCTGCTTGTGAAATGAGTTGCCTGTCGCCGCTCACCTATACACAGTACAACCATGAGCGCGCTCGTGAACCATCGCACTAAATTCCCTTTCACAGGATATTCACTCGCCTTGCAAAACTCGCAAAATTATACTGCAAAAGAATAGGCAAGTACATACAACTCCCCGAATGCGCATGTTATACTTGCCTCGGCATGAACAAAATTACGAGATTCTTTGTCATAATTGTTCTGGCGGCATGCTTGGCTCTGCTTCTGACCGCCTTTACACAATTTCTGGCAAGCCGCGCTTCATTCACCGAGGGGGATTTCAGCGCTTCGTTAAACCTTCAAGCCACCGCCACCCCAGTGGACGAAGACCAATCCGAGATCGGCTCAACCGATGGGATTGTCGTCCTGGGCGGGGTCATCACCCTGATTATCATCATCCCGATCCTCGCGCGGCGAAAATACTGGCTTCACGTGCCATCGCAATAAATTTGCCACATTAACATTCCTTTAAAACAATGTATAATCAGGACAATCCGCGAGGATTAAACCAAGAGATTTCCGCCGCACTGCGGCTCGGCTGTATTTTCACTGGATATTACGAGCAGGAACCTCCCCGTTCTGGGAGTTATTTCAAAGAAGTCAACGAAGGTCTTGTGAATACGAGTCTGACTTCCCCCCCACAACACGTTCGCCGCCTGTGACATAACCTACGTCACGCGGTTTGACCCATCCCCGGCGCGCTTCGATCGGGATTTGGGTCTGCTCCACATCCCTTGAATTTTCATCCCACGTTACGGGATTTTAATCAGCCGAAACCGTTGGTCGGTGCTTCGGCTGTGTTTTTTAATGAAAAAAATAACCGCCCTTACCGCGCAAAAGCGCGACCCAAATCGGGTGAATGTGTACCTCGATGGAGAATTCGCCTTCGGGCTGGCACGCATCACCGCCGCGTGGCTTAAAGTCGGTGACGGGTTGGATGACGCCAAAATTCAGACGCTGCAGGCTGAAGATGCGAAAGAACGAGCGCTCCAACAAGCGCTGCTGTTCCTGAGTTATCGGGCGCGCTCCGAAGCCGAAATCCGCAAAAACCTCCGCAAGCACGAGATACCGGAGGAATTGATTGCTCAAACCGTCGAGCGACTGCGGCGGGACGGGCTCGTAAACGACGGGCAGTTCGCGCAAGCCTGGGTTGAAAACCGAAGCGCGTTTCGCCCGCGCAGTCGCCGAATGCTGGCGTTGGAAATGCGCCAAAAAGGAATAGACGAGGAAGCGATTGCGTCCGCCCTCCATGCGGCAGACGATGAAACCCTCGCGTATGAAGCGGCGAAAAAGAAGGTTGCCCGCTTCACGAACCTGGAGTGGCAGGATTACAGAAAAAAGTTGTCTGATTTTTTAGCGCGGCGCGGTTTTTCCTATTCGGTGATCGCGCCGGTGGTAACGAAAATCTGGAACGAAACACACAAGAAGGAACTTCATTACGAAGATGAGGATATAACATGAATCCGATTATCTTGATCGTTGACATACTGGTGCTGGGCGTCGGTTTGGCCGCCGGTTATTTCTTCCACCGCTATCAGGCGGAGCAGGCGCTAAAGAACCAACAGGATAAAGCCGACAACATTCTCAAGATAGCCAATGAACAAGCCCGCCTGATCGAAAGCCAGGCGCGCGAGAATGCCACAAAGATCATCCAGGCTTCGGAGGCGGAGATCAAGGAACGACGCATCGAAGTGAACAAGGAGACGGAGCGCCTCGACAAACGCCGCTCGGAACTCGACAGCCGCAGCGACCGCCTCGAACAGCGCGAACAACAGATCAACAAGCGTCAATCGCATGTGGACCGGCGGGGAAACGAAATAGACAAACTGTACGAAGAGCAGGTCAAAAAGCTCGAGCAGATCGCCCAATTATCCTCGGACGAAGCCAAGAAGGAACTGTTCGTTGCCGTGGAAAAAGAGGCGCGCGGCGACATGGCGCGTATCATCCGCCAGATC
>CAYPCK010000517.1:0-2240 GCA_964409185.1 uncultured Anaerolinea sp.
CGCTCGTCGCGCCGACCCACTTGCGGTTCGACTTCAACCATCCCGAAGCGATGACGCCCGAACAGATCGAACGCGTCGAGAAAATGGTCAACGATGCGATCGCGGCGGATATGCCGGTGATGAAGCAGACCAAATCGCTCGAGGAGGCCAAAAAAGAAGGCGCCATGGCGCTGTTCGGCGAGAAGTATGGCGAGACCGTTAGGACGATTTCAATCCTCGACTCCTCGGGGTCTGAGACCCCGAAGGAGCAGGGAGATAAATATTCCTATGAATTGTGCGGCGGCACACACCTTGAACGCACATCTGATATTGGCGCGTTCATTATCGTCAGCGAAGGCTCGGTGGCGGCGAATGTGCGGCGCATCGAAGCAGTGACGGGGCGCGGCGCGTACGAGTTGATCCAGAAACGCTTCAAGGCGCTCAAGCAGACTGCCGGTGTGTTGAAATCCTCCGTGGACGATGTGCCATCGAAAGTGAATGCGTTGCAGGACGAAGTGTCTGATTTGAAGAAGGAACTCGCCGACCTGCGCGCGCAGTCCGCGCTTTCGGCTTTCCACCTGCACCTCTCCAACGTTCAAATTGTGAAGGATGTCAACCTGCTCGCTGTCGAAATCTCGAACGTGAACGGGGATACCCTCCGCATGCTCGCCGACAAGTTCCGCGAGAAATATCCCAAAGGCGGCGCGGCGGTTTTGGTCAGTGGATCAGCTGTAATCGCGGTGCTGACCGAGGATTTGGTCAAACGCGGATTGAAGGCGGGCGATCTCATCCAAGCCATCGGCGGCAAAGGGGGAGGTCGCCCGAACTTGGCGCAGGGAAGTCTGCCGGATGGAAATGCCAAAGCCGCGCTTGCCAAAGTGTCCGCTGCGATAGAAGTTAAAATCAAGTAGGGGCAGACCCGTAGGTCTGCCAATTCGAAAAGGAGAATAACCATGCCCCGTTCGTCCAAATTATTTCTTGCGCTCGCGTTGATTGCCTTTGCGCTCGCCTGTAACGCTGTCACCCAGCCCATCAGCGACGCGCAGGAGGCGGTGAGCACGGTCCAGTCAGCGGTAACGCAGGTGAGTGAGTTCACCACCGCGATCCCGCTCGAAACGCTCAGCGCCCTGCCCACCCAATTTTCACAGGTGGGCGATTATTTCAACCCGCAAGGGGCACCCGTCGCGGAGTGGAACGGCATCCCGATCATGCCGCAGGCGACCGCCGGGCAGGAGTTCGATGCCAACAACTATAGTTTCAAATACACAGGCTCGCCCAAGGAAGCCAGTGAGTTTTATAGCGATACTCTGGGGCCGGCCGGCTGGTCGCCAATGGTCACCAGCAGCGACGACCAGGGCGGGCTTCTCATCTACTCGAAAGACAGCGCCTTCCTGACCATCACGATCACGACGGTGGACGGCGGCGTGGTTGTCTGGATGTCGCTCTCGTAAGGGTTCGACGCAATTTCCCAATCGTTGGCAATTCATCGAAAGAGACGGAGCATCCGTCTCTTTTTGATTCCCGGAACAATTAAATTGATTAAACGTCGGGAAATCATATAGAATGATTTTCTTTGAATCGTTGCAACGAAAGGAGGCTAACATGCTCTGAGATATTTTTCTCGAACGTCAGGAACGCCGACCTGCTGTTCGAATGTACCGCGTGTAAAACATCATCCAAACCAGGAGAAGAGAAAATGTTCTCGAAACAAAAAGCCTTACCAGCAGGTGTTCTATTTCTGTTGCTGTTCGTCTCAGCATGCGGGGCGGCTGCGCCGGCAACCGAGGCGCCTGTGTATTCTGACCCCTATTCCCCGTACAACGAATCGCCCGCAACCGAAGCGCCGCTCTTTAGCGTGCCAGCCGATCAGAGCCAGGCGCAACCGTCGAGTTCGTTTGCCCACGGGTCGCCAACCCAATCGTCCGGAAATGACCCGTACGATATGTTCTTCGAGGATTACGGGGTCAATCCGTCCATTGATACCGAAGACGACAACTTATCCACATTCGCGCTCGATGTGGATACCGGCTCGTACACCGTCATGCGGAACTACATCGAAGACGGAAATATGCCGCCGCCCGAATCGGTGCGCGTGGAGGAGTACGTCAACTTTTTCGAGCAGGGATACGCCAACCCGCCGGCGCATCAGACCTTCGGTATTTCTGTGGATGGCGCGCCTTCGCCGTTCACCCAGACCGAGCGGTACCAAATGTTGCGCGTCGGCATTCAGGGGTATCAGGTGCCGGAGGAGGATCGCAAGC
>CAYPCK010000518.1:0-2236 GCA_964409185.1 uncultured Anaerolinea sp.
GAATGAACTCAGCAGGGATGTTGGCGTAGCGGTTAAGGTTGGGGCTTCGATCGTATTTGTCTGTGTGGGCAGGGGTTCGAAGACCGGCGCCTGAATGACGCCCGACCCGCCAACCGGGGTGGGAGTTTGGTATTGCCCCCAAAGTGAAGATGTGTTTCCGCCGCACGAAGAAAGAATGAAAGTAGCGAGGATGAAGGATACGGTTGCGCGTTTCACAAGGAGGATTATACCTTCGATGGTTAATTCGCCCGGAACGGGCATTGGCCGCAAAAAAGAGAGCGGCGAATCACCTCGAAATTTGATTCACCCCGTCGAATACGCCTTCCTCCGCTTGCAGGATGGTCGTGCCGCGGGTGAGCCAGCCGTTATATAAAACCCCGTCGCCGCTGGAGACCCAGCCGTCAAGGTTGAAGGGGGTGTTCCCGTCGGCGGGAATCCACTCTCCGTTATAACGACGGGCGAGGTGCAGGTGTGTGGCGTTCGAGATGCCGCCTTCGCAGGAGGGATGACCGATCACCTCGCCGGCGTATACGTATGTGCCGGGTTGTATGCGGTCGCGGGTTTCGATGTGCATGTATAGGACCGTCCATCCGGTTTGTTCGTAGCCGTCGTTGTCCAAATCTTGTATGACCGCCCCTTCGCCTGCGCGGACAATGTAGCCGTCGGCGACTGCCACCACCCAGGCTTCGCTTTGCGCGCATCCCGTTGGTTCGCCGGGCGGGGCAAAATCCAGCGCCGCCCAGGCGGAACCGCTATCCCAGCCGCCGTGCGGACCACCGGTGAACGACCAGGTCGCGCCGTTCACGAAGGGTAGTTGCATCTCGGGCTGGGTCAAATTCGCTGGGAGGAGCGAAGCGATATCGTAGTCGAAGGGGAATCCGAACAGCAGGTTATATGTCTGATAAAAACCGAGTTGACCCACATCGAAATCCCATGTGGCGCGGTTGTTGAATTGCGAGAAAAAATATTGCACCGCCGCTGTGCCTGCATTGATCGTCGGGTCCATCGGCACGTAGCTTCCATCGTTGAGCGGCAGGGTGCCCAGCGCGTTGACGCGCCATGCGTAGTAGCCGCGGTTTAGATTATCCGCCGCCCATGCGGCTTGACGATACAGCCCCGCGTAAAAATCGTCGTAGTAGCCCATCGGGAAATCCACGTTTGACGGCACGGGGTTGGTGACCCAGCCGCTCCGATATTCAAGGATCGCCACCAGCAGGCGCGGGTTGACGGAATAATTTTGCGCCACGCGCAGGATGATCTGCGAGCCGCTCAGATATGCGCCGTTCACATCCTGCACGTAATTGCCCAGATACCCGCCTTTGCTTTTCAAATACGCATCAAGATCGAACGCGACAGTGGCGGGACCATACACCAATTCTGAATCGGGAATCAATTTGAACGGGGAGCCGGGGATCGGGTCGGCGGTGACGGGCGGGATGTTGATCACCTGCCCAACGGATAGGACGGACGCTTCGTTCAGCCCGTTTGCCTGCATCAACGCCTCGAGCGTGATGCCGTACGTTTGGGCGATGCCCCCCAGCGAGTCGCCAGCCTGAACGACATACTGATCTACAAATTCGCGCGGCGGCGGGAGCGCATGCGGCGCATCCGGCGTGGGATGAGTGAGGGACGAATTGGGATTGTGCGTGGGAATCGTCACCGAGAGCGGCGCGCGCGTGGGCGTGGGTCCCGATGGGGTTTTTGTCGGTTGGATGATTTCGCCGGGTTGAGGCGGCGCGGGTGTGAATGGTTGACCGGTCACCGGCGCGAACGGGTCGTAGGTGGGGAAAGGTGTGGATGCGGAAGGAGAGCAGGAGGCGAGGAAAAAAGTAATTAGTAAATAGTAATTGGCGCGGCGATTCATGCGGAGGATTGTACCAAAGCGATTCTTCGCCGCGTTACTTGTTATGAAAGCCCAACCCTTTGCCCATTCGAATACACATTGAAACGATGCCTGCGCGCATAACCGATCAACGTAATCCCGTACAATTCCGCCATTTCAATTGACAGAGAGCTCGGCGAGGTGCGCGAGATCAGGATCGGCGCGCCGAGCCGCGCGGCTTTTTGAAGCATCTCGGAGCTGATGCGCCCGGTGCTGATGAGGATTTTCGTTTCGGGGAAGACGTTATTCATCACGCACATCCCCGCGATCTTATCGAGCGTGTTGTGCCTGCCGATGTCGTCGGCGGAGAAAATGACTTTCTCCCCGTCGCTTAGCGCGGAGGTGTGGACGCCG
>CAYPCK010000519.1:0-2231 GCA_964409185.1 uncultured Anaerolinea sp.
CTGGGGTGCACGAACCAGCCTGAACGGCGGGATGAAGCGCGCTTCCCACCCCATCTTCTTCGGAACGAGGGGGGTGTTTTTTTAGGAACAAAGGGCAATTTTTCTCCGTCTGGAGTGGTGTAGAATTATCGAAAATCACCATCGAGGAAAGAGAAACGTATGAAAAACCCGCATCGCCTTGTGTTGATCACGACCATTGTGATCCTCGTTTTATCCGCTTGCAATCTGCCATCGAACAAACCACCGACCGAGGATCCCAACGCCATTTCCACAAATGCCGCGCTGACCGTACAGGCATTGCTGAATCAATCTACGCCGTTTAGCACGCCGACATTACCGCCCGCCGCGGCGACGAATACCGCCGTCCCGCCCCCGACGCTTTCGATCCCCACCTCCACATCAGCGCCGGTGGCTTCCGCCACGCAAACCTGTGACTTGGCGCAATTCATCAAGGATGTGACCGTGCCCGACGGGACGAATTTCAACGCGAATGACGCGTTTACAAAAACCTGGCGCTTAAAGAATGCCGGGTCATGCACGTGGAGCGGGTATGCGTTGGTGTTCGATAGCGGGGATGCGATGAGCGGCGTTTCGCCGATCGCCATCGGGACGGTCAGCCCGGGCCAGGAGGTGGATATATCCGTGAACCTGAAAGCCCCCGCTTCAAACGGAACCTTCCGCGGTTATTGGCGAATTCGCAATGCCAGCGGGGTGTTGATTCCCGTGCAAGGCGGCGCGCAACAAGGAAAATCGTTCTTTGTCGAGATCAAAGTCGGAGGAGGCAGTGGCGGTCCGTTTGCCGTGACGGGCGTCACGATGTCAGTTTCGGGAGCGTGTGGCGGTTTCACAATTACGGCTAACGTGACCACAAACGGAGCCGGCAATGTGACATATAAATGGATCCGTAGCGATGGCGCGATTGATGGTGCCGCACATCCGCCCATCGTATTTGCCGCGGCAGGCACACAATCAGTGAGCACAACTTGGAGCGTAGCCGCCATCGGGTCATATTGGATGGATATTTACATCGACGACCCCAACCACCAGCAATTCGGACGGGCAAATTTCAGTTGTCCATAGGCAGATAAATGAAAAGTGAGAACGCCCGGCGAAATTGGTCGGGCGTTTTTTATAACAGGTATAATCTTTTAAATCCATCGCTCCAAAAAGAGCGACAAGAACAGAAAGGAAGTTTGAATGTTTGAAATTCGCGCGTATAAGACCCTGGCAGTGATCGTTTCCCTTGGGTTGGTCCTTGCCGCTTGCGACGGACAAGGACAAAACGATTCCGTCATCGCCACGGCGGTCGCGCAAACCGTGGAGGCGAATCAATCGTCTGCCCCATTGCTGGCGATCCCCACGAGTACAAGCGAGTTGCCGCTTACCACACCACAACCTACCCTCATTCCAGAAAACACTCCCACATCCGCTTCCACGCTCGTTTCCGCGCCGTCGGACCCCAGTTGTATCCACGCCAACTTGATCAGCGAATATCCGCCGGACGGAACGGTGTACAAGCCCGGCACCGCGTTCACCAAAACCTGGACCATCAAAAACGAAGGGACGTGCACTTGGGATTCCACCTACAAATTGATCTTTTGGAGCGGCGAGATCATGGGAGGCTCCACATATTACGACCTGCCGGAGGTCGTCCAGCCGGGGGATGATATTTCGATCGTCGTCCAGTTCCTCGCTCCAACTATTGAAGGCAACTACACCGGGTACTGGCGTTTGCAAACCCCATGGAACGAAGTCTTTGGCGTGGGGCAATACAGCCAGGCGTTTTACGCCAACATAGTCGTGGACAAAAAACCCGGCCAGGAATACGGGATCGTCAATCTGGAGTATGAAATCGTGCGCAACCCCGCGGAAGGATGTCCAGCAAATGTTGAATATACTGTCTACGCCACGATCACCACGAACGGACCGTTCGACTTTAACTACTACTGGGCGCAAAAAGACGGCAACGACAGCGCCGTGAAAAACATGGTTTTCGATGAGGCAGGCTCCAAGACCATATCCCGCAGTTGGCTGGTGGGCAGGGGTAACAGCCCCAACGACCGATGGATGCAGATCATCGTCGTGTGGCCCGAGTTGATCGAATTCCCTCAAGCGACATGGCCCAATAATTGCCCCTGATTCGATGCGAAGCGCCGGAGCAAAACCGCTCCGGCGCTTTCTCTTTGGGAACCCAACGGGCAGAAAAAACGTTTATAAACGTACAATGATTT
>CAYPCK010000520.1:0-2223 GCA_964409185.1 uncultured Anaerolinea sp.
CTTGCGCCACAACGACAGGCCGAACGACACAAAAAACATCACCACGAAATAGACCAAAAGCGGGATCGCTACGCGCAGCACGTCCAGCGGCTTGTCCAGGATCTGGTCCCCCTGCATGCTGAACATCACCACGATGGTGAACAGCAGGCCGATGATCGCCGTCGGGCCTAGTCGGGGCATCAGCTCGTTGTCGTACCACTCTTTGCCCCGGCGACGGATCATCGTGAAACGGGTGATGATGCCGCCGAGGGTGACGAGCAACATGACGATGCGGAAGCCCGTGCCGGTGTCGCCGCCCATCGTGCCGGAATCGAGCGTGCGCATCAAACTTTCCCACGCGGCTTCACCGAAGGGGAGGCGTCCTGTTTCGCCCTCCTGCACAAATCCTGCCGCTGAGATGATCGCGCCAGCTACAAGCACTACGGCGAGAGACAGCACGAACAACATGCCGATCATGGCGGGCGTGCCGCGCGACATCAGGTTGTCGAACCGGTATCTGAATTTTTGCTTGAATGTGGGTTTCATGATGTCTCCCAAATGAAAGATGGCGAGATTATAAAACCGTTCGCCAAAGGCAATCTGCCCCCGATGGTGGATTTACTTCCGCATCAACGCGATTTTATACGGATACAACGTGGCGGTCATTACACCTCCCGAAACGGCTGGATCGTTCTCCATGATGCGTTGCGCCGCCGCTTCATTCTCCGCTTCGAAGATGGCAATGCCGAAGGTGGACTCGTCGTTGTTCTGCGTGCGCCCGACGAGGATCATCACGCCTTGCTCGGTCAGTTCCGTGAGATACGCAAAGTGACGCGACACCGTTTCGGCTTCTTCGGGGGTGGGTCCCTCGGTGACCATGCCCAGGCGGGCGGGTTTGAGGTGATAGAGGAATTGTTTCATATTGTCATCCCTGTATTCGTTCCCATTCGGCGAGTTTACCATCCATCTCTTTTTGCACTCGTTCGTATTCTGTTCCCAGTTTGGCGGCTTCGGCGGGCTTCACGAACGGACTCTCCAACTGCGTGGAAAGATTCGCCAGCGTCGCTTCGAGTTCGGCGATGGCGTTTTCGAGTTCCTGTAATTGGGCAACGCGGCGGCGGTCTTCTTTCGATGCGGATGATTTTGATTTTCGAGAATTGGAGACTGGAGAATTGGAGATTGGAGACTGTTGCGCCGCACGTCTCTCCTCTTCTTTCCTTCTTTCTTCTTTCATCTGGGAATACGTTCCATTGAACACAGTCAAATGTGATTCATCCGGGTCAATTTCCCAGACTTGAGTTGCCAACGCGTCCACCAGATAACGATCATGCGAGATGAGCAGGATCGTCCCTTGATACGAATCCAGAACCGCTTGCAACACTTCCTGCGAGGTGATGTCGAGATGGTTGGTCGGTTCGTCGAGCAGGAGCAGGTTGGTGTCTTGCAGTCCGAGTTTGGCAAACGCCAACCGTCCGCGCTCGCCGCCGGAGAGCATGGACACCAGTTTGAAGACGTCATCGCCGGAGAAGAGATATTTTCCGAGATAGTCGCGCGCCTGAAACGGCAACATCTTCGAGACCGCGATAATCTCATCGAGCACGGTTTTCTCGGGGTCGAGTCCCTCGTGCGCCTGCGCGAAATAGCCGACGTGTAGACTTGATCCCAACATCACCTCGCCAGCCAGCGGGGCGAGAGAACCGAGGATCGTCTTGAGGAACGTGGATTTGCCCGCGCCGTTCGGTCCGATCAACGCCGCGCAGTCCAGCCGCCGCAGTTCGATGTCGGGTGTGGAGAACAAAACCTTTTCGGGCAGGCCATTTTCGGGCGGATATCCCACCGTCAAATTTTTCGTGCGGATGACCAGGTCGCCGGAACGGCTCGCCGTGCGCAGATGCAAATGCAAATCGGGCGTGGTGCGTTGCGGAGGTCGAAGCGCGCGCACGCGGCGTTCGGCTTCCTCCACGCTGAACGGGCTGGTCGTCATGCTTACGCCGAGTTCCGCCCAATTCGAATTGAGCACCGCCTCCAGCCCGACCTGTTCGATGGCTTGCACGATGCGCGTCAGTCGTTTGAGTTTGCCCTTCGCCTGCAGCGTGTTCTGACCCGAAATGTTGCGCTTGATGTAATCCACTTCCTTGAGAAGTTTTTCCCGCTCGCTTTCATACAACTCATAGCGATGCGCCCAGCGGATCTCGCGCTCGTTCAAATAGGTGGTGTAATTGCCGCGGTAGTATTCCGAGCCGC
>CAYPCK010000521.1:0-2200 GCA_964409185.1 uncultured Anaerolinea sp.
TCGGCACGCTGATCAACCGTCAATTCGGCGTGGCGCGCAACTGGCCCTTTGGCTCGGCGATGTCGCTAATTTTGATGTTGTTGGTGTTGATCGGCGTGATCTACTACTTCCGTTCCAGCACCGAAGAGACACGGAGGGCGATGTGAGCGCGCAATTCCCGGTCTATCCAAAACAAAAGGTTCGAACCTCGACTCGTGTCGGCAATTGGGTTCTCGGCGCCAACGCCCTCCTGTTATTTAGTTTCATCTACCTGCCGGTGATGATCCTCATCGTCTTTTCGTTCAACGATACCCGTTCGATTGCGATCTGGACGGGGTTTTCCACCGAGTGGTACGCCGCGCTCATCGCCAACGAGGAACTGCTGGACGCGGCTCGCAACAGCCTGCTGGTGGGGCTGATCACCACCGTTGCGGCTACAGTCATCGGGACGCTGACCGCCCTCGCCATGGACCGCTATCGTTTCAGGCTGCGCACGGCGTTCGATGCGAACTTATACCTGCCCATCGTGATCCCCGAAATTGTGATGGGCATTGCGCTGCTGCTGTTCTTTAATCAAGCCTTGTTTCCCTTCCTGAACAATACCTTTGGCATGAGGGCGGCGACGGGATTACATACCATCACGCTCTCTCACATCGCATTCGATATTCCGTTTGTGTATGTCATCGTCCGCGCGCGCCTCGCCGATTTCGACAAGACGCTGGAGGAAGCCGCGGCGGACCTTGGCGCCGACGAATGGAATACGTTCAAGCGCGTCACGCTTCCTTTACTTATGCCCGGTATCATCGGCGGCGCGCTGATGGCGTTCACGCTTTCACTCGATGATTATCTCATCACGGCGTTCACAAAAGGGGTGCAGGAACAGACCATGCCGTTATATATTTACTCGCTGGTGCGCAAGGGTGTGACCCCGGAGATCAACGCGTTGTCCACGGCTTTGCTGGTCGGTTCGATCGGGTTGGTCGGGTTGTCTCTCACTGCCCAAAGCGGCGGGGCGGTCTACACCCGGGCAATGACCGTCGGCGCGGGGATCGGGTTTGGGCTATTCGGTTTGCTCACTCTGCCCGCGGTGTTCGCGCAATTTACGATCGTCGCCCTCGCGGTTCGCTTGCTCGCCTTGGCGGGCTTTTACTGGGCGTTGCGGTCGTTCCCGTCCTACCGCGACGAGTTGAATGAAACCAATCGCTCGGGCAGACTCCTTGCCTGGGTGGCGACGGTCATCGTCGTATTCGCGGTATATCTCTCGATGTTCCTTCTGCTTGGATGATCCGTCGAAGGAGGTGCCCTCGAAATCTTATACCTTGATTCATACAGAAAACACGATAAATCTCCAGGAGAGAAGAAATGAAACACAAACTGTTTTACCTGCTCGTGCTGGCATCGCTTGTTTTGGCAGCCTGCCAGCCTGCCGCCACTGGTTCGGATGATCCCTCGACGAATCCCATAACGTCTGACCGGTGCGGCGATCCGTCCCAACTTGCCGATGAGATCTTTTTCTACACCTGGGTCGAATACATTGACCCAGCCATCAAGGAGCAGTTCGAAGCCGAGTGCGGCGTCAAAGTGACCGAGACGAATTTCGCCTCCAACGAAGAATTGCTTGCCACGCTTCAGGCGGGCGGCGCGAACTACGACATCATCGTCCCGTCCGATTACATGGTGCAGACCATGATCGCCGAAGGCATGTTGATGGAATTGGACTTCAGCGTCATCACCAACATCCAACACATGGACCCGCTCAACGTCAATCAATACTTCGACCCCGAACAGAAATATACGGTTCCATGGTTCTGGGGCACCTCCGGCTTCGCGGTGGATACGAACGTAGTGACCGAATACACCAATTCGTGGAGCATGATGTTCGACCCCAACTCGCCGTATTGCGGGCAGATCAGCATGTTGGACGATACGCGCGAAACCATCGGCGCCGCCCTCATGTATTTGGGCTACTCCACCAACTCCACCGACCCAGCCCAACTCGAAGAAGCCAAGAACCTGCTCATCGAGCAATCCAAATGCGTCAAAGCCTACGACAGCCAGAACAACGACGACCTGATCATCACGGGTGAAACTGTGCTGGCGCACATTTGGACCGGGGATGCCATCCTCGCGGGTCTGCCCGATGCCGGCGGGCGCGATGGTATCGTCTACGTCATCCCGCAGGAAGGATGCACGATCTGGCAGGATAACATGGCGATCCCCG
>CAYPCK010000522.1:0-2179 GCA_964409185.1 uncultured Anaerolinea sp.
GCTCACCCCACGGTTGTTCTTCGCGCAAGGGCTGACTCACAACGTCACCTTGCTGGGTTTTACACGGTGGTGTTCTGCCTCGATGATCGCGCGGATCTTGTCCACAGTTTCATCGAGGCGGTAATCGCGGTTGACGATCGCGTAATCGAAGGCTTCCACCCGTTTGAGTTCCTTGCGCGCGGTGGCAATGCGAATGGCGAGCGAATCGGCGGTTTCAGTCTTGCGCGTTTCGAGGCGATGCACCAACTCCGCTTCGTTCTGCGTGGTGATAAAGATCAGCAGGGCTTCGGGCGCCAGTTTCCGCACCGTTTCAGCGCCCTGCACATCGAGGCGCATCATCACATCCTTGCCGCTGGCGAGCGCTTCGCGCACCTGTTGTTTCGGGATGCCCTTGTAATCGCCGTAGACGATGGCGTGTTCGATCAACTCATCCTCATCGATCATGCGCGCAAATTCATCCTTCGAAACGAACAGGTAATCGCGTCCGTGGACTTCGTTCGCGCGCTGGGGACGCGTGGTGGCGGTGACGACAAAATGGAACGGCAAGCCGCGTTCCTGCATGCGCTGCATCACCGTATCCTTGCCCGCGCCGGATGGACCGGAAATGACGATGAGCAGGGGTTGCGGTTGATGGATGTTGAATTCCGATTCGGGGGCTGGCATGCATGAATTTTACCAGACGGGTCGCCGGCGCCTCGTCGCCGAGGCGCGGAGACACAGAGACAAAAATCTCAGCGACTCTGCGACTTCGTGGCGAAAAGATTGCCTCCCTCCCCGCTTCAATTTGATTCCGTTAAAATAACCGCATGCCCACGTATGACTTTATCTGCAACAGTTGCAACCAACGCTTCGATGTGTTCATGTCCTTCGCCGAATACGGCAAGAAGCCGGTCGTTTGCGCGCACTGCTCGAGCAAAAATGTGCGCCGCCGTATGACGAAGGTCCGCGTTGCCCGATCGGAGGAAAGCCGCATGGATTCGCTGGCAGGCGATTTCAGCGGCTTCGAAGGGATGGAGAACGACCCGCAAGCGATGGGCCGCATGATGCGAAAAATGGGCAGGGAAATGGGCGAAGACCTGCCCCCCGAATTCGATGAAGTGGTCGGGAGGCTTGAAGCGGGCCAAAGCCCGGAGGAGATCGAGAAAGTCGTCCCCGACCTGGGAGCGGGAGATGAAAGCGAGGAATAATAAAGAGACGGTCGCCACGTAATCGGCGACCGTCTCTTTTGCATATCCAATGAGGTTATCCGACCGCGCCGCCCGGACCGACCGGCGCGTTGGTGTCGCCGCTGATCACCCTCCCCGCCTGTTCGCTCAGGTTCTTGAGGTTGCGCACGCGCCCGAGCATGTCATGCCAGAACGAACTGCCGGCGCTTGCCGCAAGACCCGTGGCGATCACGCCGCCGATTTGACCGAGCGGCGTTTCGAGGCTGGCGATCACATCGTCGGGGAAGAGCACGCCGAGGATCTCGAAGGTGTTGATCTGCATCACCCACGCAATGGCAATGCCCAAAACAGCGGAGATCACGCGCAAGGCGGTGATGCGGCTTTTTTCTGTGCTGGCATGTTTCTGCCGCAAGGTGGCGAGTTTAAGCGCGATGTCTTTTTGCACGGTGTTCACTTGCTCCTGCAAACCCAGCTCGGTAAGCGCCTTCACGGCGTCGTCGCGCAAGGCGCGCACGGTTTTGTCAATATCCTCCATATCGGTCCTGGTCTGCGAAGCAAAGGTCTGAATGGCGACCACTTTCACCGCCTCCTCCGACCCTTCGGGCAGCCATTCCTGCACCGAACGCAAGACGTCGTCCGGGCTGGCTTGCTTGCGCAAGCCGCGGAACCAGGTGAACGGTTCGAGCAGCGTCTCCACGCTCACCGACAGGACGAGTAGAATGGCGAAGTACGCGCCCAGGATTCCCAACACAATGGTGATGCTATCAAGATTCATGCCAAACTCCTCCTCAAGTGAATTTCAAACGATGGGGCGAACTATAACACTTTTTCGATGGTTGCACGATGTTCGGCAAAGTGCTTGGTGGTATCTCCTAAAACCCACAGTAACACCGGCCGTTTCTCCGGGTCATCGTCGCGGCGCGGCTTGAGCAGGTCTTCGAACGGGGTTGCTTGTAATTTCTGCGTCAATTGTGCCTACGTTTTTTTCAAGGTACCCAACACGTCCGCCGTGG
>CAYPCK010000523.1:0-2171 GCA_964409185.1 uncultured Anaerolinea sp.
GCCCGGTTTCCATGTTCACTTCGTTGCCCACGCGTTTGACCACGATGACATTTTCGACGGACGGACAGCGTTTGAGCGAATCGTCCACAATCTGTTTGAGTTGTACGACCTTCCCGTTTTGGAACGACCCGTCGCAGGTGACGACGAGTTTGGACTGGCTGTCTTCGATCCGCCCTTGCAGCGAATCCACGCTGAAGCCGCCGAAGACCACCGAATGGATCGCGCCGATCTTGGCGCACGCCAGCATGGCGAAGACGATCTCCGGCACGCGCCCCATGTAAATCGTGACACGGTCTCCTTTTTTGACGCCCATGGCTTTGATGAGGTTCGCCATGCGCGTTACTTCACGGTTCATGGCGTAATAGGAAAACGTACGATGATCCCTGCCGTCTTCGCTTTCCCAGATCAGGGCGAGTTTGTTTTTGTAGTGATTTTTCAGATGACGGTCAATCGCGTTGTGGACGATGTTGACCTTCGCCCCGGTGAACCATTTGAAGAACGGCTTCTTGGAATCGTCGAGCACTTTCTTCCACTTGCCGTACCATTCGAGTTGCTTGGCTTCGGCTTCCCAAAACGCGCGGAAGTCTTTCTGTGCAGACTTGGCGAGTTTGTCCCAGTCTTTTAGCCGCGCCTGTGCGACGACTTCCTTAGAGGGGTAAAAGACCTCGCCGGAGAGTTTCTTCGGTTTGGGTGCGGTGCGTTTCGAGAAGGCTCGTTTGATTTTTTTGGTCGGCATATTTTGCTCCTAAAAAATTCTTCACCACGAAGGACACAAAGGTCTAAGGATTGTTGAGACGCGCAACGGGAAGACTCTCTCTGGATTTTCCTTGGTGTACTTTGTGTTTAAATTTCGTCAATTTTACACCGATTACCCCACCCAATCCAAAATCTTGTGCCACGCGCCGGCAAACGGCAGGAACCATGGAAAGCCGTTGTACAGTCCCAGCGGGGCGCCGGGGAATTCGAATTGCGCGAAGGGATGCTCTTTGATGTTTCCAGCCAGCATTGCCTCCGCGATGATCTTGCCCAAATGCGACGCCATCGCCACGCCGTGACCGGCATAACCGAGCGAGTAATACACCCCATCCATCTCGCCAACATGCGTCATCATGTCGAAGGCGAAATCGAGCGTGCCGCCCCAGACATAATCAATTTTCACATCTCGTAGTTGCGGATACACGCGGATCATTTCGCGCCGTAAAATTTCCGCGCTGCGCGCGATCGTATTTTTGTTTTCAGGGAAGAACGCCGCGCGCCCGCCGAAGATCATGCGGTTATCCCACAGCCGAAAATAATTCAGGTAGTGCATCGAATCGAAGATCATGCGGTTCTTCGGGCTGAGTTCGTGCGCCAATTCATCCGATAATTTTTCTGTCGCGATGATGAACGACCCGATCGGGATGATCTTTCTCTGAAGTTTTTTCGTGACGCTCCCGGTGTAGCCCGATGTGCCGACCAATACATTTTCCGCAGTGACTTTTCCACGTTCAGTTTGGATAACGAACCGCGTCCCGCGACGGGTGAGGCTGGTGACCCGCGCCCGCGCGTGGAGCGACGCCCCGGCGTTTTCCGCCGCGCGCGCGAGACCTGCCACGTATTGCGCCGGGTTTAACCCGCCGCTGACCTCGTCCACGATGCCGCCGTGATAAATGGACGATCCAATTTCATCGTTCAACTCATTCGGCGGGACCACTCTCACCTTGTGGTCGAACTCCTTCGCCATGAAATCCACTTCATCATGGAAATACTTGAAATGATTTTGTTTCGTCGCGACGTAGAGGTGCCCATAGCGTTTGAACCCGCAGTCAATGTTTTCGTCTTTCACCACCTGCTCAACCGTATCCACGGAATCAATTGAAACCTGAAATAATTGCTTTGCCAAATCCCGCCCGTATCGTTTGATGACGGTCTGCATGGCGGGCTTGAGCCCGGTCAGCGTCATGCCGCCGTTGCGCGAACTCGCCCCCCAGCCGATGGTTTCCGCTTCGAGTACGGCAGCCTTCACGCCGCGTTTCGCCAGCGTCCGCGCGGCGGACAAGCCGGTAAATCCGCCGCCGATGATTGCCGCATCCACTTTATCGGGGAGGGGAGTCGCGGCATGTTCTTCGCCGGGCATGTGGACGGTGGTGTGCCAGTAGATTTGTTGGTTCATCGAATTAAGCCCAGACCTC
>CAYPCK010000524.1:0-2166 GCA_964409185.1 uncultured Anaerolinea sp.
TCCGCGTCTGCGTTGGGCATAAAGGAGGGATCCGCTTCGATGCCGCCGCGCGCAAAGATCAATATCGCTCCGTCGTTTTTCAAATGGCGGATGATTTCCCGCGCGGCTCGCATCCTGCCGGAGGTATCGTTAGGTGAAGCGGTAAAAATGGCTCTATTTCTGAGATGGGGCAGGTGCTTGAAAAATGGGATTTCCCCGATGATAACCTTGAAGTCCGGGCGCATGACATAGGCAGTGATCACAACGGCATCGTACGCCGCGGGATGATTCGACGCAATGATCAAGGGACCTTCCGCCGGGATGTTTTCGACTCCGCGCGCAGAATGGCTTTGGACAAACCTGGGCAGGATCCAATGCGCCGCAGCATCGAGACCTTCGGTTCCAATGATGCGGTCGAACTGAAGGGCGGTCTTTGCAAAACGCGCAGCCGCTTTTCCAAAAATTCGTTCCACGAGGCGGATGAAGAAGATGGTTTGGGGGAGGGCGAAGGCTTTGACCAGTTCGTAGATCAAGGAATCGGTGAGGGCGTGGAGTTCGTCGTCGCGCGGCATGGGCGGAGGAAAGTTGACGCGGAGGAGATGTCGAAGAGGACGAAGCAGGCGTCCTTGTGGCATGAAGCGTGGTTGACATCCTGCTTTGACAATTCATTTAAGTTTGTTTACAATCATGCGACTTGCAAACATCCTGACGGGTAGGAAGGGCTTTTTCGATGAAAGAGTATACCACCGAGTTTATCCGCAACGTTGCGCTGGTGTCGCACGGCGGGGCTGGCAAGACCATGTTGGCGGAGGCGTTTTTGCATGCGACGGGGGCGACGACGAGGTTGGGAAAAGTGGAGGACGGTACGGCGATTTCAGATTATGACGATGAGGAGCACCGTCGAAAAATTTCGATCTATTCCAGCGTCATTCCCATCGAACACCGCGATCACAAGATCAATATCATCGACGCGCCGGGCTACACCGACTTTGTGGGCGAGGCAATTTCCGCCCTGAGTGTTGCCGATGGCGCGGTCATTTTAGTGGACGCGGTTGCCGGTATCGAAGTCGGCACCGAATTGGCGTGGCGTTATTGCGAAGAGTTCAACCTGCCGCGCTTTTTCGTGATCAACAAAATGGATCGCGACAACGCGGATTTCCAAAAGACGTACGATGCGATCAAGGAATTTGTGGAGCTGCACGGCAAACGCGTCGTGCAGGTGCATCTCCCGATCGGCGAGAAGCAAAACTTCAAAGGGGTGGTGGATGTGATCGGCATGAAGGCGTACATGGGGGATGGTAAAACGACGGCTGAGATTCCCGCCGAACTAAAAGAAGCGGCGGACGCGGCGCACTTCACGATGGTGGAGGACGCGGCGGAGGGGGAGGATGAGTTGATGGAAAAGTATCTCGAGAACGGTTCTCTCTCGGACGCGGAAATGGTTCGCGGCTTGGAGGATGTGGTTTACGCCGGAAGTTTTGTGCCGGTCTTTTGCACGGCGGGCGCGCGCGAGGTCGGCGTTATCGCTTTGCTCAACGACATCATTGATTTGATGCCCCCTCCCGCGCATGGTCCGAAGCGGGCCGCGCAGGGCAAACAGGGCGAGGAAGTGTTGAAGCCCTCCGATTCTGAACCGCTCGCCGCGTACGTGTGGAAGACGACGGCTGACCCGTTCGTGGGCAAGATGACGTATTTCCGCGTGATGCAGGGATCCATTCAAGCCGACGCGCACGTATGGAATCAAAATAAAAATGCGGACGAACGCATGTCGGGGCTGCATTTCCAGCGTGGGAAGGAAGTGATTCCCGCGAAGGTTGTCCACGCGGGTGATATTGCGGCTGTTTCAAAATTGACTGTGACTGCGACAGGCGATACGTTTTGCGATAAGGGGCATCCGCTTACAATTGCCAAGCCGCATTTCCCCGCCGCGTTGTATCGTGTGGCGGTCACGCCAAAAACGCAAGCCGATGCCGCAAAAATTTCACCGACGTTGACGAAATTATGCGAGGAAGATCTGACTCTCACGTGGCAGAACGACCCGATCACGCACGAGACGGTCTTGCAGGGGATGGGCGACCAGCACATTGACGTGGCGATCAACCGCGCGCAGACTAAATTTCAGGTGGGGCTGGCGACGCACCAGCCGAAGATTCCGTATCGCGAGGGCATCACGCGCAAAGCCACCGC
>CAYPCK010000525.1:0-2155 GCA_964409185.1 uncultured Anaerolinea sp.
CCTGCGCGACGAGATCATGCAGGCCATCACCGAACTTGGCTACGCCGAGCCGACACCCATTCAAGCCGCGCTGATTCCCATCATGCTCACGGGGGCAGATGTGATCGGGCAGGCGCAGACCGGCACCGGCAAGACCGCCGCGTTCGCGTTACCCATCCTGCAAAATTTTCAACCGCAAAAACAACCGCAGGCGTTGATCCTCGCGCCTACGCGCGAACTCGCCCTGCAGGTCGCCGATTCGATGACCGAATACGGCAAACACCTGCGCGTGCGCGTGCTCGCCGTCTACGGCGGGCAACCGTACGGACCGCAGATCGGCAACCTCAAACGCGGTGTGGATGTTGTGGTCGGCACGCCCGGGCGTTTGAACGACCTGCTCGAACGCAACGTCCTCAACCTGACGGAGATAAAAACCGTGGTGCTCGACGAAGCCGACGAAATGCTCAACATGGGCTTCATTGAGGATGTGGAAAAAATTCTGGGAATGACTCCTCCTGAACGGCAGACCGCCCTCTTCAGCGCGACCCTGCCCCCGCGCATCCGCTCGCTAGCCAGCCGCTTCATGCGGGACCCTCAGCCTGTCACCATTAAACGAAGCGCGCTCACCGCCTCGGCGATCGAACAGCGCTACTACCTCGTCCACGAAGCGGACAAGACCAACGCGCTCACGCGTCTCTTCGAGATCGAGCCGATCAAAAGCGCCTTGATCTTCGCCCGCACGCGCGCCGAGACCGCGGCACTCGCCAATGAACTCGTCGTGCGCGGCATCCCTGCCGAGGCAATCCACGGCGACCTCGACCAGAACGCGCGCGAACGCGTGCTTGGGCGTTTCCGCGCCAACCAACTCAAAGTGCTGGTCGCCACCGATGTCGCCGCGCGCGGGCTGGACATTGACGATATTTCGCACGTGTTCAATTACCATTTACCGGACGATGCCGAGGTTTACATCCATCGCATCGGGCGGACGGGTCGCGCGGGGAAAACCGGCGTCGCCATCACCTTGCTTGCGCCGCGCGAGAAACGCCGCCTGCGCGAAGTGGAAGCGTTGACCAAGCAAACTGTCACAAAGATGGAAGTACCCACCGTCGGCGAGATTCACCGTCACCGCGAACAGCAGATCGTGGATACGTTGAAGATCTGGCTCGGGCGCGGACGTTTCAAGCGCGAACTCGAAATGGTGCAGGAATTGATCGAAGCCGGGCACGATGTGACGAACATTGCCGCGGCGGCGATCAAGATCGCGCGGGCGGATGAAAAGCAAAGACCGATCGCGGAGATCGGCGAAGTGAGAGACGAACGAAAGAGGATAGACGAAAGACGAGGATACGAATCGTACGGCAGGCGCGAGGAGCCGGGGAGGAGAGGCAAGCCAACCCTGCGATCACGAGGCGGCTCGTCGCATGAGGAGGGGATGGTGCGATTGAAGTTGAACAAGGGCAAGTCCAGCGGAATCCGCCCGAACGATATCGTCGGTACGATCGCCTTCCATGCGAACATCCCCGGCTACACCATTGGCAAGATCCGCATCGAGGACGCCTTCACCTTCGTGGATATTCCCGAGGAGCTGGTGGAACAGGTATTGAAACACAACGGGAATTACCGGGTCGGCAAAGAGAAATTCAGCCTGGCAAAAGCGAAGTGATTTCGTTGACACATCCCCCCGCCCATGCTACACTTGCGGGCGTAGGATACCAGTAGTTTGCTTTGGACGTTCCAGAACGGCTCACGGATCATCCGTGAGCCGCTTTGTTGATCGCCGTTGAGGCGACTCCGATGCAATACCCAATGGTTACCTCCATATTTTTTCTTTGCCAAGGAGGCAAACATGTCGGAACGTATCAACGGTACAGTCAAATGGTTCAACGGGACGAAGGGTTACGGCTTTCTTGCCCGCGAAGGCGGGCCGGACGTCTTCGTCCACTACTCCGCCATTCAGGGTGAAGGCTTCAAAAACCTTCAAGAAGGGCAGAAAGTCGAGTTCACCGTCGAGCAGGGACCGAAGGGTCCGCAAGCCGCCAACGTCGTTGTGCTCGGCTGATTGACTGAAACCCAGTCTGACGAAAATCCCCGCGAGGGTTACCTCGCGGGGATTTTTTGTTTCAAGTTTCCCAATTTTATGAGAACCTGCCCAGCGCCTTGTAAATCGCTTGCGCGC
>CAYPCK010000526.1:0-2152 GCA_964409185.1 uncultured Anaerolinea sp.
TTACGGGCTTGACGAAAAAGCTGTCCAGGCCGCCAAGAAAATCAAATTCATCCCAGCAAGAGATGCGTTGGGTCGTCCGGCGTCGGTTCGTGCTACGATCAACGTTGAGTTCAATCTCAAATGAGCCGAAGGCAGACGGAACAGTGGACAGAGCGTCGCGGTGGATTGGGAAGCGTACCTGGAAAAAGCGAAAGGCGCAAAATTGGACGAAATTAATCAGGTGGCGCAAGAAACCGAGGAGAGTTAAGCGATGGCAATCACACCGTGGAAGGTATTAGGTTCGCGTCACATCCATCCGCGCTTTCGGATTGACAGTTGCGAACTGCCGACCGGGAAACATCTCGAAGCCCTTATCTTCGAGTTCCGCTCGTGGGCGAATGTGCTCGCGCTCACGAAGGATCATCAAGCCGTGTTGATCCGACAATATCGCCATGGCGTGAAGGATGTCATGTGGGAAATTCCTGGCGGGGTGGTGGAGGACGAGGAGGATCCCGTCCAAGGCGTGAAACGCGAACTGCTCGAAGAGACCGGGTACGCCTCCTCGAATATTATCCCGCTTGGAAAATTTTATCCCAACCCTGCTTTGCAGACCAACACCCTGTTCTGTTACCTTGCATTGAACGCCGAGAAGGTGGCTGAACAAAATCTGGATGGCGCGGAGGAGATTGAGGTCCATCTTGTGCCGCTGGACGAATTAATTCCGATGATTCGACGGGGGGAATTTCTTCATGCCTTGCAAGTTGCCGCGTTGTTCCATGCGTTTGCTTATCTGAGTCGGATCCGCTGATGCGAATACGCGCTGGCATCGTACTCATCGAAGACGAGAAAGTTGCGCTGATCGAACGATTCCGCGCGGGGGATCATTATTTCGCCTTCCCCGGCGGCGGCGTGGATGAAGGCGAGAATCCCGAACAAGCCGCAGTCCGCGAGGCGATGGAGGAACTGGGGATCGAAGTTGTTGTGAGGCAAAAGGTGGCGGAAATCCATTTTGATACCAGTATTCAGGTTTATTTTCTGGCGGAACGCGTTTCTGGCGAATTTGGGACAGGCGCGGGTGAGGAATTCACCGACTCGCATCCCGACGACCCGGAGACGGGGGTGTACATTCCCATGTGGATGCCGATTGAGGAATTGCCGCGGCGCGCGAAAATTTATCCTAGCGCGTTGGCGAAACTCGTCGAGGAATCCGCGGTAAGCGGTTGGGGGAATGAAGCAGTTGTGATTGACGAAAAGACTAATTGAATATGTCATTCTGAGGAGTGGCGCTCTGCGCCACGACGAAGAATCTCTGATGCGATGGCAAGAAGATCCTTCGGTCGCGGCAAGCGCTCTCTCAGGGTGACACTCATCGAGCGGGAACATAATTTTTTTCCCTATCGTCAACAAGTTAACGCCGCAAGAAAAAAATCCATTCACTCGGAGGAAGAAATGAAATCTCGCTCTGTTCTGTTCACGTTGCTTGTTATTGGACTGCTTGCGCTCGCCGCCTGCGGTCCCGCCGCGCCTGCGGCAACCGAGGCGCCTGCATACTACATTGATGAAGCGCCAGTCGTGTCGCAGGAATTTGCAGGGGCGAATGAACCTGTGGACAAGGTTGGGGAAGGCGAGGCAGCCGTCCCCGGCTTTGACGCGTTGCCGCTTCCCACGAATGCCGCGTATGAAATCGCAAATCCGTCGGGAGACTTGACCGTCGTCGAACGCGCGAATCGGATGATCGTCAAGAATGCGAACATCCGCTTGCGGGTCGAAGATACGAACGTCGCGATTGACCGCGCGTTGCAAGTGGTGGGCGACGCGGGCGGATACATCGTCAGTTCGCAGGTGTGGTATCAGGATTATTATGGGAACAGCCTGAAGTACGCGTCGGTGACGATCGGTGTGCCTGTGGAGGAGTTCGAAAATGTGATGCGCCGCCTGCGCGGACTCGCGGTGGATGTGTTGGACGAGAGCGCCACAGGCGAAGATGTGACCGACCAATATGTTGACCTGCAATCGCAGTTGACGAATCTCGAATCAACGCGCGCCCGCATTCAGGAATTTTTGAAGGATGCGAAGACGGTGGACGAGGCGCTGCGCGTTAATCAGGAATTGGCGAACATCGAAGCGCAGATCGAACAGATCAAAGGACGCATGAACTATCTTAGCGACCGTT
>CAYPCK010000527.1:0-525 GCA_964409185.1 uncultured Anaerolinea sp.
CTCGTCAATTAACAAAAGGAGAATCCATGAAAAGAACACCCGTACTTTTAGCCGTCATGGCATTGGTGTTATCGTCGCTGGCATGTGCGGCGCTGGGCGGCGGCGAGCCGGCTTTGAGCAACACGCGCACCGCGTTCGACTCGGATGGGATAAATACCTCCACCGTGTTTGGCGCATTCGACACGGTGTACGTAGTGAACGACCTGTCGAATGGCGTGCAAGGGAATCTGGTCACGTCCGATTGGTACGCGGAGGATGTGCCTGGAGTTGACCCAAACTTCTTCATCGATACGGTCGAATACACCGTGGTGGATGAGACCTTCGACGGAACAGTCCACTTTTTTTTCGAAGCGCCGGACGATGGCTGGCCCCCCGGAACCTACCGCGTGGAAGTATTTTTCAATGGAACGCCGACCGCCACGGTTCGTTTCACCATACAATAATAATCCACCTCAACTCTGTATCGAAAAACGCGCTCCAAGCTGAGCGCGTTTTTTTTTTTTGAGTGGGGACGGCGCGGTTCTG
>CAYPCK010000527.1:535-2151 GCA_964409185.1 uncultured Anaerolinea sp.
GCCACGGTTCGTTTCACTATACAATAATCAGCCTCAACTCTGATCGAAAATCGCGCTCCAGCATGGAGCGCGATTTTTTTGAGTGGGGACGGCGCGGTTCTGTTTACGACAATAATACCTGCCCGCAATATTCGCACTTATCCATACCGAGTTCGAGGGTGCCGCCGCAGTTCGGGCATTGAATGGTTTCCACTTTGATCGGGAAGCCCGCGGCTTTGAACGCGGTTTCGTTGTCTGCCAGGTCGCCGCGCAGTCGTTTGAGCCGCGCAAGGTATGCGTCGCCAGTTACTTCGCCCGATTTGCGGAGTCGTTCCACATCCGCAATGGATTCTTTCAACATGCGCCGTTCGGCTTCCAGGGATTCTTTGCTCTTATCCTGGAACGAAACTTTCAACGCAGGCTTCTGCGGGATGGACGCGAGGATCGCGGCGATGATCAGTATCACCGCCGATACGATCACGCCTACGACCAGGGGAGTGTATTGAAACCCTGGAATCGAACTGAAATTGACTTTGTTTACCTGCACATCGTTGTAATCCGCGATCACGACATAACGTTCGCCATTCAGCCTGCCGACATCAATCCGTGTGATGCCTGTGCTGTGATTGTCCAAATTGTTGCGCGAGCCGTCGCCTGTGAACACCGCCACGACGCCGCTATCGTCGCCTAGCACCGCTTCCTCCGCGCCGTCGCCGTCCACGTCAATGCCCGAGATTTCGGTGACCTTGTCGGTAAGCGACCCCGTCCACATTTGATCTACAACGCCGTTTTGGATCGAATATGCCCACACGCCGCCGTCTTTTCCGCCGACGACAAACTCGCGCGAGGATGGCTCGCCGTTCAATTCCACCTCGCGGATTTCGGAAACTGCCTGACCCATTCCCTGTGAATAAATTTGACTCCCATCCGTTGCAGAATACGCAACAAACGCGCCGTACTCGCCGCCGGTGAGGATTTCACTGTTTCCATCGCTGTTGAAATCGAAGGCGCGCATCCTTCGCAGGGACTCTTGATCCGTCTCCCAAACCGCCTGCCCATCTTCACCTAAAACCACGACCGATCCATCGTGCGACGCGGCGGCAAGATGGACTTGCCCGTTGATGCGCGCATCATCGAGACCGCGAATCTCTTCGCCTCCCACGGAGTATGACCACAGCGGTTGTCCGCGAAGGTCCAGTGACAGGAGTTCGCCGCTCGCATCGCCCAAGACAATCTGTGGTCCGGAGGGGAACCGAAGCACCGCCACGCGCGCGGGATTCCCGATGCTCAAACTCTGCGCGAGGGTGGAGACTTGTCCGTCGTTGATCACGTCTACAGAATATCCCAAATCGCCGAGATAAAAAACTACTAGGTCTTCGTGATTGTCACCGTTCACATCGCCAAGCGTCGTCTTGGGGAATTGATAATCTTTGCTGAACAGAATATTTCCGCTTCCGTCGAAGATCGTCACGTTCTGCGTGTTTTGGATGAAAAGTTCATCGTTGTCATCGCCCATCAGGTTGATGACCTTCATGCTTTCGGCGGTATCGTAGCGTTCTGACCATGCCACGTCGCTTCCGAATTTTTCCGCTTTTGCGAAGCCGCTGAATGAAAATACGGCGGAAACAGCCATGACA
>CAYPCK010000528.1:0-2142 GCA_964409185.1 uncultured Anaerolinea sp.
GTCGGCGTGTTGCAAATGGCGGCCGTGACCGAGAACGGCAAGAAGGCTTTGCTCGTTGACCTCGAACGCGAGTCGCCGCATGAAGACCAGCATCACTTGCGGATGGTGGACCGCCGACTCGCTTACGAGGCGGACATCACCTACGGAACCAACGCCGAATACGGCTTCGATTACTTGCGCGACAACATGACCATGCGCCTGGGTGATCGCGTACAGCGCGGGCACCAATTCGCCATTATAGACGAAGTGGACAACGTGTTGATTGACGAAGCGCGCACGCCGCTGATTATTTCGGGTCCCGCCTCGGGAAATTTGGAATGGTACGGAAAAATGGCGCAGGTTGTCCGCCAACTCAAGCCCGACGATTACGAGATCAGCGAGAAGGACCGTAACGCATCGCTGACCGAATCCGGGCTGGCGCGCGTGGAGCAACTGCTCGGTCAAACGTTGATTGACCCCGACCGCCCCGAAGATATTTCGCCGGAACAAGCGCGTTTGCGCGGCTACCTCGAGCAAGCCATGCGCGCGCAATTCCTCTTCCAGCGCAACAAGGATTATCTCGTGCAGGGCGGCAAGGTCGTCATCGTGGATGAATTCACCGGGCGGCAAATGCCCGGTCGCCGCTGGAGCGACGGCTTGCATCAAGCCGTGGAAGCGAAAGAAGGCGTGAAGATCGAACCTGAGAATGTGACCTACGCCACGATCACTTTGCAAAATTACTTCCGCATGTACAAAAAACTCGGCGGCATGACCGGCACTGCGCTCACTGAAGCCGAAGAGTTTAGCAAGATTTACAAATTGGACGTCGCGCCCATCCCGCCGAACCTCGAATATCAGGCGTTCGGCAACGACGCGCCGCTCGTGGAAGTGAAGACCAAAGATGAAGACGGATATTCCTATTCGTATTTCGCAAAACGGGAGGATACCGAACAGGAGCCGCTCTTCTACCGCCGCAAAGACTATCCCGATGTCGTCTACAAAACCCTCGAAGCCAAACTGCGCGCCATTGTCACGGAAGCCCTTCGCGAACATGTGCGCGGACGTCCCTTGCTGATCGGCACCACCTCTGTGGAATCTTCCGAGCGGCTCTCCCAACGTCTCAAAGCCGAACCCGTCCGTCGTTTGATGCAGGTCGCCCTTGTCCGCGAAGCGTGGTTGAAAGCCAACAACAAAGAGCAGGGCGAATTTGCCATCCCTGAATTACAGTTCTTGAACGAAGCCATCGAAAAGATTACGCCGGATGCCCTGAGAAAATTTATACAGCCGCATGGGATGACGAACATCAACCCAGAGGACGCATCGAACCTCAGCATTTTGCTCGATGTGCTTCGGTTGGATGCTTCAAGCGCAAACAGACTGAAGTCTGTGCTCCAAAGCGGCATTCAGCATCAAGTATTGAATGCGCGCAAACACACCGAAGAATCACAGATCATCGCCGGCGCGGGCGCGTTCGGCGCAGTGACCATCGCCACCAACATGGCGGGGCGCGGCGTCGACATCAAGCTTGGCGGCGAGGTTGCCGAGGAAGTCATCTCGGCGGTCAACCGCGTATTGCGCAAGGCTGGGCATAACGATCCGTACGATATGTCGCTCGAAGAACGGCGCGTTGCCTTGCAACAGGTTGATCCCACGACCTTTGGCATTTACGAAGCCGAGGTCAAACTCTTCCAGCAATATTTCGACGACATGGAGCGCGTGAAGGAACTCGGCGGCTTGCACGTCATCGGCACCGAACGGCACGACGCGCGCCGCATCGACAACCAGTTGCGCGGACGCGCCGCGCGGCAAGGTGACCCCGGCTCCTCGCGGTTTTACCTGTCACTGCAAGACGACCTCATGCGCATCCAGGGCGGCGCGCAGACCAGCGCCATCATGGACCGCCTGCGCGTGGACGAATCGCTTCCGCTCGAAGCGGGCTTGGTCAGCCGCCTCATTGAGCAATCACAGCACCGCATCGAGGGCGCCAACTCCGACGTGCGCGAACACCTGCTTAAATACGACGATGTGTTGAACAAGCAACGCGAACAGATCTATCAACAGCGCGATCACATCTTCGTCAAAGAGGATCTGAGTGACGATATCAACTCCCTGCTCGAAACCGAAGTCAAACAACGCGTGGAAGCGGGATTGGAAGACGAGGAG
>CAYPCK010000529.1:0-2115 GCA_964409185.1 uncultured Anaerolinea sp.
CCCGCCAACATGACCAATGCGCGGAACCCTCGATAGGCCATGATCATATCCTGCCCCGCCAGCGAGACGCGGATCGCTTCACGGCGTGAACCGGGCAAAAGGGAGGCGCGATCCGCCATGTCCGAGGTGAAAAACTCCACCGTGACGCGAATCGGCGAATCCAATACAAACGGGTCCGGCGAGTCGCCATCCGCAAGCCGGGACACGGCGCGTGCGGCAGAGGTGAAGATCATCTCGTGAGTCATTTGCGGAGGTAAACATTCGGCAGAGTAACGTCCGGTTGCGTTTTTGACAATCGCGCGCTCCACATCACCGACCAGCGCTTCGACTTCGGCGCAAGCGGTCTGGTCGCCGCTCACCATGATCACCGGCGCGCCGAAATGACCGGCGAGCGCTGCGTTCAAGCCATACTCGCCCGTGAGCATATTGTTGAGCCACAAATTCACCACGGTGCGCGACGACCATGTGTGGTCAAGAACGGCGTTCGGCATGCCGTTGCGCGCGTGATACCCGACGAACATCACGCCATCAACCGTTTCGTCAATCCCCTGCATCATCGAGAGCGGAGAAGGCGAGCCGGTGTTCAATTTCGCGCGCGGGTCGAGTTCCTCGACGAGGATATTCGAACCGTTCCAATGCCCATCCGCCACGATGATTTCATCGGCGCCCGCTTCGAACGCGCCGCGGATCGCCGCGTTCACATCCTGCGTCATCAAGCGGCGAAAGCGCGCGTACTCGGCATGCCCCGGCGTCACCTGATCCCATGTAGTAACGCCGGTGATTCCTTCCATGTCTGTGGCAATGAGGATTTTCATACTGTCATCCTGCTGGTCGAGTCGTCCTCCTGCTGAGCGGAGGGTGAAGCCCGCAGTCGAAGCAGCGCGGGATGCATCGAGACCAGATTAAGTATTATGGTTACACGGTGGTTTCGATACGTGGCGCCAAAGCACAGCGCCTCTACTCAACCACCAATACATACATCATTTTATTGAAACCCATCGCTCAACCAATTTGCCGAGGAGCGGATAACGATAGTCATCCCCTTTGAGCACACGGTATCCCGCCCACTGACCGGTGATGTGAAAGAGCGGAATGACCAGCACCATCAACAACGCGATCAGCATGGAACCCAGCAGGAACACAAGCCCGACAATGTTCGCCGACGAGTCCATCGCCGCCGCTTCGCCGAAGCCGCTCAGCACGACGAAACCAAAGAAACCCGCTAAATACACCGCCCCCGCCCCAAGTGAAAACAAGGTGACCAACCCTTGAAACACAACGGTTTGAATAGATTGAAATTTTATAAAGGAACTGCGTTTCGCCTGCATGATCCACGCAATGACCGGTGGAAGTATTCCCCACAATTGAATGATGACCGCAAAATGCCCCATCGCCGCGACCCAGCGGTCTTCGTGTTCCTCGTTCAACCAATCGTCGGTTTCAGGGGAGTACTCCAGATACTTTGCCAGCCGCGTTCCGAGGATCGGGTAACGGAAATCTTTGCCCAGCCCGCACGAGATGGCGGCAATCACCGGAAGGAGTAAATAGACTCCGAGGGATCCAAAAACCATTAGGACCAGTACTATGTCGAAGCCGATAATCGAGGCAACGAGAATATCTTCCTTCCCGTCGCCGATTGCAGTGAGAACCACCAACATCACAATCACGATCAGTACGATAAACAACAGGTAGCCCAAAACCCATATCGTAAATCCCAGCGATTGATACCCCAATGCCTGTAAACTGTGAAACGCGACGTACTTCGATTTGCGCCGTTGCTCCGACCAGCCAATGACTGGCAGGAGCAACCCCATACCGAACGCCAGCGCGGAAAGATGCGCCAGCACCGCCCAAATCCGTTCTTCGGTGGAGGGAGGTGTCTTCATGGTGTGATTTTAACCGAGGGTTGATCTTATACGTTCAAATACGGCTTCGCCATCAACAACGCCGCCAGCGACTTGGCATCCGGCATCTCGCCGCGTTCCGCCATGGCGAGGGCTTGCTTCACCGGGTATTTTTCCACCGAGAGGAATTCGTCTTCATCGGCTTCGAGCGGGTTGGGCTTCAGGTCGGTGGCGAGATACACTTCCATGAATTCGGAGGAGTAGCCGGGGG
>CAYPCK010000530.1:0-2107 GCA_964409185.1 uncultured Anaerolinea sp.
GGTTGCAGGTCGAATGTCAAGGGTCAGAGGTCGGAGTTCTGTAATTGTTGGAGTAAACCTTGGGAAGAACAAAGAGACACCGCTTGAGGAAGCCGCGAGGGATTACATCAAGTTGATGAATATTTTTGCCCCACTCGCAGATTATCTGACGATCAACATTTCATCTCCAAATACGGTAGGGTTGCGAAGGTTGCAGGGGCGAGAGATGCTGGATGGGTTGCTTCATCAGTTACAGGCTGCAAGTTACAAGTTACAGGTTAAATGTCCAATTCTTGTGAAGATCTCCCCGGATTTATCCGAGGAGGAGCTGGAGGATGCTGTTGGAGTTATTTTCGATCAAGGAGCGGACGGCATCATCGCGACGAACACCACGTTAGCGCGCGAAGAGGTGAAATCAACGTTGAAGGGCGAAGCCGGCGGACTCAGCGGGAGTCCGCTCAAAGGGCGGAGCGAGGCGGTTTTGAGTCGGGTTGTGAAACTTGTGAATGGAAAAGTCCCGATCATCAGTGTGGGCGGAATCATGAGTGCGGATGATGCAAAGAAAAGACTCGCGTTGGGGGCGAGTCTCGTTCAGGTGTACACCGGGCTGGTCTATCGCGGACCGGGATTGGTCAAACAGATTTTGAAGAATCTATGAATCACGGCTGGTATGGGCGGAAGACCGGCAACGGCGAATCGTTGCGGCGCGTGAAGAAGCCATCGGGCAGCGGCACAGGTTCGAGCGCGCCTTCGGTGATGAGCGAGCCGGTGGGGATGTAATACAGCACGATCGGTCCTTCGGTGCCGAGGTTGATATCCTGGAAGGCAAAGATGATATACGTGCCGTCGGGGCTGAACGCCGCGTCGCGGTAGCAGCATTTGCCCTCCACCGGCGCGGCGGGTTGGGCTTTGTGGGTGAACGTGTTGTAGAACATGAGATCGCCAAAGCCGCCGTTGCGGATGTTGCTGTTGAGCGCAAAGAGCAGGTCGCCATCCCAGTGGAAGCGCACGATCTCGAGTGGGAACCGGAAGCGCGCCGCCGGGAATTCATCGAGGCGGATGGGTTCGGATGATTTACACAGGTGAATGTCTATGACTCGGACCGTATCGGCAACGTTTTCACCGGAGGGGGCTGAAAATTCCACGGCAAGTTTCTGCCCGTCTTTCGACCACAACACATCCTTGATGCCGATGTCGTTGTAGAAAATACAGCCATCCATGGCGAGCAGGTCTGCCTTGGTGGTGTTAGGGGGAAAGGCGCCGAGATCGAACGGCACCACGTGCAATTCGCGGTTGACGCTGATAGCAACCTTTTGACCGTCCGGTGAGATGCGGAACGCGTCGAAATATTCCGCGGCGGCAAAACTGGTGAGGATCTCTTCGCGCAGGTCGCCGATGTTCACGGTTTTCACGGTCTTGCCGGTGACGTACAGGATCGTGTTGCCTTTGGGGAGCCATTCGACGTTCGATTTTTCGCGCGCGTCGGTGGTCACCGAGCGCAGTTCGCTCCCGTCCACGTTCATGATCCAGATGTCGTTGTTGCGCAGGAAGGCGATCATGTCCGCGCCGCCGATGAGCGGCACTTGCGGCGCGGGTGTTTCCGTCGGCGGCGCGAGGGTGGGTGTTTCGGTCGGCGCGATGGATGTGGCTGTTAACTCGAGGGTGGGTGGAAGCGTCTCGGTGGGCGGCGCAAAAGTGGAGGTGGATGTTGCCGCTTCAATTCCGAAGGGAAGGCTGTCTCCCGATAGGAAGTAATATCCACCTCCTCCAAGAACGGCGAGCAAAATCACACCGAAGACAAATCGCAACGGCGAGCGCGATTTGGGCGTTGCCACCTTTGTCTGCTTTAGCGAGGTGCGCAAGGCGGTGAGGGTGGCGGTTTTCTTATCCGCGCCGAAATCCCCGGCGAGTTCCTTGAGGGTTTGCACCATCTCCACTGCGGTGTTGAAGCGTTCGTCGCGGCTCTTTGCCATCGCCTTTTGGATGATCAGGTCCATATCGGCGGGCAGGTTCGGGTTGACGGTGAGGATGCGCGGCACCGGGTCGGTGACGTGTTTGATGGCGATGGCCATCGGCGTATCGGCTTCGTACGGCTGTTTGCCGGTCAGCATTTCAAAGAGGATGATGC
>CAYPCK010000531.1:0-2102 GCA_964409185.1 uncultured Anaerolinea sp.
GCCATGGATCTACCATCCTGCCCTGCAGGATCATGATCGCCAGGTTGCCGAAGACAATGCCACATTGTCGGGTCTCTGTTGGGCGCCTTTATCGAAACGGAGGTTTCAATGGCGCTCCAACACAACAATGTCCGCCGGTTCGTTCATTCGGGAATCCTGCTCGCCCTTGTCTTAACCCTTTCATGGAATGTAATGCCCGTGTCGGCGCTGGGGAGCCAGGATGCCGCCGCACTGCCCAATTTTTCAGATTTTCTTCATTCCGTCCAGACCGGGGAAGCCAACGTGGTGCGCGGCGTGTATGTCCCGAATGTGATGGCGTATCGCGTGGCGCAACAACCGCTCGATAACCCGGGCTTTCTTTCGAACCAGGAGGATCGCGTCACCCAATTTCGCATGGCGTCGAGTTATGGCACGGTAGGGCTTGTGGCTCATAATTATCTCGCCGGCGCGTCCTTCTTTGAACTGGAGGTCGGAAATGAAGTGCGGGTTGTTTATGGCGATGGGCGCGTGGAAACCTTCGTTGTCTACGAGGTGTTGGAATATCAAGCCTTGCAGCCCAATAGCCCCTACAGTTCCTTCCGCAGCCTGAATACCGACGAAACACTGACCGTCAACCAGATGTTCAAGCGGGTGTACATGAGCGATGGTCATGTCACCTTCCAGACCTGCATCGAAAAGGACGGGTTGTGGACGTGGGGTCGCCTGTTCGTGATCGCCATCCCGAAAGCGGAATGGATTGAACTCGAAGCGTCCAGCTACAATTAATTACTCACTTTACGCCGTTTATGCCTTTCCGTCCGGCTTCCAGTCCAATTTGACCGCTGACCGCAGACGACCAACTCAAGAGTAACAACAGCGGGTCGCCGTCGGCGGTCAAAACGCAAGGAAAAGACAGACGCGCGTATGCCGAGTTAATCAGGCTGGATGCGCCCCAAACCAAGCCTGCCGCGCAAAACGTTGGGCATGGTTGGTTATAATCGCAAGCCATGGATACATCCTCCCTGGCAGATAAATTCAGGTCACTCGGCGTCAAATATGGGACGGCGCATCTATCGCCGGGTAAGCCTGATTCTCATTCGGTCGACTCGGTCGTCGCGGGGAGTTTCCTCCCCACCCGGCGCGGCGACGTATTCGCCGCCGGGCAGGCGTTTCCCCAAAAATACCGTTACGGCAAATCGGGGCTTGTTTCATCGTTTCCATTTTCATTGATCGCTCAATGGGCAGGCGACGAAAAGGTCTCCAGCCTGCCGATCACAAAGTTTGCCTTCCTTGATACGGAAACCTCGGGCCTCTCGGGCGGGACCGGTACCTACGCGTTTCTCGTCGGCGTGGCGCGTTTTGTGAAGGATGAGTTTGTGTTGAAGCAATTCTTCATGCGCGACCCAGCCGAAGAGCCGGCGCTGCTTGAAGGCGTGGCGGATTTTCTGGCACCGTGCGAGGCGCTGGTCACCTTCAATGGGAAGGCGTTCGATGCTCCGTTGTTGAGAACGCGATACAAATTGCACGATACGCCCTGCCCGTTCGATGGGTATTCGCATTTGGATTTATTGCCGCTTGCCCGCCGCCTGTGGCGCGAACGGCTCGAATCGCGCGCGTTGAAATATCTCGAAGAACATGTGCTCGGGTTGAAGCGCTCCAGTGAAGAAGTGCCGGGCTACGAGATCCCCTGGCTGTATTTTGACTATCTCCGCACGGGCGATGCGCGTCCGCTGGCGGGGGTGTTTTATCACAATGCCATGGATGTGGTGGCGATGGCGGCGTTGTTGGCGCACATGAACGGGATGATCGAGAAGCCGTTCGGGGGGAAGGTCCAGCATGGGTTGGACTTTATCGCGTTGGGCAAACTGTTCGAGGACCTGAGCCGCCTCGACGATGCGGCGCGGTTGTACGAGCGCGGACTCGAGTCGCCGATGGGCGAGGCAGATTTCCACGTGGCGGTGAAGCGGTTGTCCATCCTGCAAAAGAAACGCGGCGATTTCAAGGAGGCGATCCGCTTGTGGAAAAAAGCGGCGAAGGCGGGTCACATCTACGCCCATATCGAACTGGCGAAATATCACGAGCATACGCTGCGCGATGTGAAAACCGCGTTGCAGTGGACGATG
>CAYPCK010000532.1:0-2085 GCA_964409185.1 uncultured Anaerolinea sp.
TGATCTCGCGGAAACGTCCCATCGAGATGGGCGGCTCGCGCGTCTCGCGCCAGTGATTGCACATCTCGCACTTGAGGTTGCATCCGTAGTTGACTTTGATCTTGACGTAGACGGGCTTGTAGGCGCGGGCGTGAAGCACCGCTTGTTTCATTTCGTCTTTTTCGGCGGCGATTTGGTCGAGGTTGTACATGGGTTATGCGGTCAATTGTATCACCCGTAAAAACACTTGACCTTTGGCGGTAGGGGCGACCCGTCAGGGACGATGAAGGATTTTACTTTCTCTCGGCGGGTCGCCCCTACTTTTCAAACATGGATGCTTTTTATTCACCTGCAACAAGTCCCACAAATTGCCATACAGATCCTCGAACACCGCGACCATTCCATACGGCTGTTCTTTGGGCTCGCGGACAAACTTGATGCCTTTCGACACCATCTCATTGTAGTCTCGCCAGAAATCATCCGTGTTGAAAAATAGGAACACTCTCCCGCCTGTTTGATTCCCGATGAAAGGTTCCTGCTCTGGCTTGGACGCTTTCGCCAGGAGCAGAGTCGTCCCCGTCGAATTGGGCGGAGCAACCACCACCCAACGCTTATCCTGCTCGGGCTGATAGGTATCTTCGACGAGCGTGAAGTGAAGTTTCTCGGTGTAAAACGCGATGGCTTCGTCGTAGTCTCTGACGACCAGGGCGATGTGGCGGATAGATTGTTTCAAAATTACACTTTTGAGATCGCGCCCGCGCGCTCATAATTGACGACAATGACGCCACTTGCGCCGACTTGACTTTCCGATGGGTTTCGCTAAGTGCCAACTAGGGTTTATAGAGATTGCTGTATAAACCCTGATATCTTTAGCCATTATACAATTTTCCCTCATGCTCACACATTAAAACTTAGGACTCGGCTCATGCGCCTCAAAGCAGACTTACTACTCTTCAAGGTTGCCATCATCTGGGAGACGGGATTCGTGAAATTATAATTACAGTCCTGACCTCGCAAACTTATCTCCTGATTTCAAGTAAAATTGACCGCAACCTCATGACCGCCAAAGTCATCCTCAACCCATATTCAAACCGTTGGAACTCGCAGAAACGCTGGGCGGAATGCGAAGCCGCGTTGAACGCCGCGGGCATCAGGTTCGATTTTGTTGTGTCCGAGCGCAAGGGACACATTGTCGAATTGGCGGAACAGGCGGCGCGTGAAAATTTTTCGCCGATCGTCATCGCGGGCGGGGATGGGTCGGTGGGCGATGTGGCTCAGGGTTTGATGCAAGCCGCGCCATCGGAGAAAGAAGCGATTGGACCGATTGGCATCCTGCCGACGGGGTCTGCGAACGACATCGCTTTCGCGCTTGGTCTGCCGACCAATCTATATGAGGCGGCACGCGTCATTGCAAACGGAAAAACACGCGCAATGGATCTTGGCAAACTCAACGACCGCTATTTCGTCAACAACTCGGGTGCGGGGCTTGAGCCGTACGTCACGCTCAAGCACGAAAAAATTCACTGGATCAAAGGCATCGGGCGCTATCTCGTCGCGGCTGTGCAGGGCATCGTGGACAAGCCCGAATGGTCGGGCAAGTTGAAATGGGATGACGGCGAGCATGCCGGGAAATTTTCGATGATCTCGATCGGCAATGGGAGACGCACCGGCGGATTCTTCATGACGCCTCATGCCGACCCTTTTGATGGTCGCCTCACCCTCGCCTTTGGCTACCGCCCGACGCGGCTTGGGTTATTTCGCGCATTGCCGCGCGCCTTCAACGAAGATAAAAATAGTTATGTCGAAATGGACGGGATGTATGAATTCCACGCGAAGAAAATATATGTTCATCTCGACCAGCCCTCGCCCGTCCACACCGATGGCGAGATGTTCCCCGAATGGATGCAGGATTTCGAGTACGAAATTTTGCCGAAGAAGTTGAAGGTGATTGTGGCGTGATTCAACTTTCTCCAACCTCTGCCACAGATTTCACGGATGGGCACTGATTTTACCCATCACGGAACAATCCTTCGTGCCCTTAGTGTCCTTTGTGGTTAAAAACAATTATGTCTGACCTCTCCTTCCACCCTCTCACCCGGAACCTCT